>JADGCU010000031.1:13912-23081 GCA_015228785.1 Candidatus Omnitrophota bacterium | reverse complement strand
ACGCCCATCGGGCTTGAGATCAAGCGTTATGTGGAGAGCGGTGGCCTTGTTCCGGATGAGGTTGTGACCCGCATGATCGAAGGTGTGATCAAGGCGACGGCAGCGGATAAAAAGGGATACATGTTTGACGGGTTTCCGCGTACGTCCGCGCAGGCCAACGATCTGGATAAGATTCTGAAGGCTAATCATCTGGCGATTGATTTTGCTCTTTATATGGAGGCCTCTCTTGAGATTGTTTTGCAGCGCTTGACGGGGCGTCGTGGTTGTAAAAAGTGTGGTACTCTTTATCATGTGACCAATATGCCCCCGAAAATGACCGGTATTTGCGATAAGTGCGGTGGGGAGCTTTTTCAGCGCGCGGATGATAATGAAGAGACGATCAAGAAGCGTATGTCGGTCTATAATGAGAGTACAATGCCGATTATTGATTTTTACAAAGCTCAAGGTAAGCTCAAGACGATTAACGCAGATTCTGGTGCCGATGAGGTCAAGAAGGCGCTCTTGAAAATCTTGAATGGTCAAAAATAATAATATTCGCATTAAGACTCCGCAGGAGCTTTTGCTGATGCGGGAGGCCGGGAAGATCCTGGCTGAGATATTTGAAGAATTGAAGAGCTCTTTAAAAATTGGGATGACGACTGGCGAGGTTGATGCTTGTGTTGAGGCATTGATCAATAAGAGGCATGTTATTGCGGCCTTTAAGGGGTATCGCGGGTATCCAGCGTGCGCATGTCTTTCTGTGAATGAGGAAGTGATTCACGGAATACCTGGGAAGCGAATACTTAAGGACGGCGACATCATGGGCATTGATATCGGGATTATTTATAAGAATTACTATTCCGATATGGCTATGACAGTGGGCATGGGAACTCTGGAGGCCTCGATCCAAAAGCTTTTGGATGTAACACGTCAGGCGCTCCATCGGGGCATTGCTGAGGCAAGGCCAGGTAACAGGCTCAGTAATATTTCAAACGCTGTTCAGGTTTACGTGGAGTCCAAGGGGTTTTCGGTCGTACGTGATTTTGTCGGTCATGGCATTGGAAGCCGGCTTCATGAGGATCCTGAGATTCCTAATTATGGGAAGCCAGGACAGGGTCCGGTTCTTCAAGCGGGGATGGTTTTGGCCATTGAGCCGATGGTGAATATGGGAACCTGGAAAACGAAGACCCTTGAGGATGGATGGACAGCGGTGACAGTAGATAAGAAACATTCAGCACATTTTGAACACACGATCGCGATTACAGAATTGGGTCCGGAAATTTTAACAGTAGAGTGATATGGCAAGAGAAGACCTGATCGAAGTTGAGGGAATTGTGGAAGAAGCGTTGCCTAATGCGATGTTTCGCGTGGTTCTCGACAATGGACATAAGGTTTTAGCGCATGTCTCGGGAAAAATGAGGATGAATTTTATTCGCATTCTCCCGGGAGATAAAGTTAAGTTGGAACTCAGCCCCTATGATCTTTCTCGGGGGAGGATAACCTACAGGAACAAGTGATATGAAAGTGAAATCATCGGTCAAACGGATCTGCAATAAGTGCAAGATTATCAGACGTGAACGCGTTGTGCGCGTCATCTGCGAGAATCCGAAACACAAACAAAGACAAGGGTGATCGTCTATGGCAAGAATATTAGGTATTGATCTTCCGGCAGAAAAACGCATCGAGGCTAGTTTACAGTATCTTTATGGTATTGGCTTGACTCGTGCAAAGAAGCTTCTTAAGGACACGGGCATAAGTCCTGACAAGCGCACAAAAACATTGACAGAAGAAGAGGTCGCGAAGATCTCGGCCTATATCCAGAAGAATTTTGTTCTGGAAGGGGATCTTCGTCGTGAAGTTAATCAGAATATCCGTCAGCATATGGACATGGGCACTTACCGTGGTCTTCGCCATCGTAAGGGACTTCCTTGTCGCGGTCAGCGGACACGTACCAACTCTCGCACGCGCAAAGGGCGCAAGCAGACCGTTGGCGGAATGAAGAAGGCAGAAGAATAAGAGGTTTGATTCATGGCGAAAGCAAATAATCAGCAACAAGAGCAGCAGGCAACGCAGACAAAAGCGACCACCCGCAAGGCTAAGGCCAAGAAGCGGTCGCTTAAAGGCGTTACGTCAGGCATTGTGACGATCAAGGCGACCTTTAATAATACGATCATCACGATTGCTGATCGTCAGGGGAATACGATCGTGTGGTCAACGCCTGGTGTGTGTGGATTTACAGGGTCAAAGAAGTCAACGCCCTTTGCTGCACAGGTTGCCGCATCCGAGGCCGCTAAGCGTGCCAAAGATCTCGGCATTGAGAGCGTTGATGTTCTTGTGAAGGGGCCCGGTACGGGCCGTGAATCAGCGATCCGCGCTCTCGCGTCCGCTGGCCTTCAGGTTCTAACAATCCGCGATGTGACGCCCGTTCCTCATAACGGATGTCGCGCGCGCAAGAAAAGAAGAGTGTAAAGGAGTAATCGTACATGGCACGTTATACAGGTCCACGTTGCAGACTTTCCCGACGCGAAGGCGTCAATTTGGGGCTTAAAAAGCGTTGGTCGCTTGATAAGCGTGAAACCCCTCCTGGGCAGCATGGCGTCCGTCGTTCGAAATTATCGAACTATGGGCTGCAGCTCAGAGAAAAGCAGAAGGCCAAGCGTATCTATGGGATGCTTGAGCGTCAGTTTAAGAATTACTATTTGAAGGCGACAGCGTCTAAGGGCGTTACAGGCACAGTCTTGCTTCAGCTTTTAGAGACGCGTCTCGATAATGTTGTGTATAGCCTGGGGTTTGCTATTACGCGTGCTCAGGCTCGTCAGATGGTGGGGCATGGATTTGTTCGTGTGAATGATGAAAAGGTCAATATTCCATCTGCCCATGTGAAGGCCGGGGATGTTATTAGTTTCGCGGCCAAAGATTCTGCTGCGAAGTATGTGAAGAAGAATCTTGAGATGAATGAGGGATGGGCGGCTCCGTCTTGGCTTCAGGCCGATATCGAAGGCCTTAAGGGCAAGGTTATTCGGATCCCGGAACGTGAGGATATTTCTGTTCCGGTCAATGAGCAGCTGATCATCGAGTTATATTCTAAATAAACGGTTACGTAGTATCGACCACCTTTTAAAGGAGGCAAGATCACATGGGTGTTAAATGGCGTGATTTTCAGATGCCCAAGCGTTTGGAATGCGATGAGGCAAGTTATACAGATCGTTATGGAAAGTTCATTGCTGAGCCTTTTGAAAGAGGCTATGGTGTGACGCTGGGTAATTCTTTGCGTCGTGTTCTTTTGTCTTCCATTGAGGGCAGTGCGGTGACTTCCATTCGTGTTGAGGGTGTGCAGCATGAGTTTTCGACGGTCCCTGGTGTTGTCGAGACAGTGTCGGATATTATTTTGAACATCAAGGAATTGGTGATCCGTTCTCATTCCAAAGTTGCTAAGACGATTTATATCAAGGCGAGTAAAAAGGGTGAGGTTAAGGCCAAGGACATTATTTTTGATGAGACTATTGAGATCCTGAATCCTGATCATCATATTTGCACTCTTACTAAGGATGTGGATTTTAATGTGGAGCTTGAAGTTTCAAGAGGCCGGGGGTATGTTCCGGCAGAGCAGAATAAGAAGGAAGGCGCTCCGGTGGGGACGATTGCGATCGATTCCATTTTTACGCCGATTCAGAAAGTCAATTTCTTGTCTGAGAATACACGCGTTGGGCAGCGTACGGATTATGATCGGATTATCTTAGAGGTAACGACTAACGGCGCTATTTCTCCGAAAGAGGCCCTTTTGTATGCTGCGAATATTTTGCAGCGCCATCTGGATGTTTTTGTAGCGTATGGTCAGCTTCCAGAGGAAGAGGAGCAAGAGGAAGAGATTTCGGCTGAAGAAGAGGCTCTCTATGCCAAGCTTCGTTTGCCGATTTCAGAGCTTGAGCTTTCTGTTAGAAGTTCTAATTGTCTGAAGGATGCGAATATCAAGACGATTTCCGATCTCGTCCGCAAGACCGAAGAGGAGCTTTTGGATTTCCGGAATTTCGGTAAGAAGTCGTTGACCGAGATTGGGGATATTCTTAAGACCATGGGAATTTCTCTCGGTATGAAGATCGATATGAAAAAGTTGAGAAAAAAGGGCGAGTAATCTATGAGACACGGACTGGCTGGCAATAAATTCGGACGTAATCAGACCTTACGCGCAGCGACCCTACGGGATCTTGCGCGTGCAGTCTTTAAGCATGAACGTATCAGGACAACAAGAGCTAAGGCCGTAGAGGCCCGTAAGCTTGTTGATAGATTGATCACGCTTGGAAAAGAAAACACCTTGGCTGCTAAGAGAAGGGCGTTTTCTGTTCTCATTGATCATGGTCTTGTGAGTGCTCTTTTTAATACGATCGCACCCCGCTTCAAGAATCGTCAGGGTGGTTACACGCGTTTGATCAAGTTTGCAGTGAATCGTCCCGGGGATAATGCCGAGATGGTTCTTTTAGAGCTGACAGAGCGCGCTGCACCTAAGACGGATGACAAGAAAGTTGAAGATGCCGAGGTTGTTGACGCCGTTGCTAAGCCTGCTCAGAAGACAGAGAAAAAGGCCGTAAAAAAAGCCGAGAAGAAGCCGGAAGTTAAGAAAGAAGAGAAGAAGGCAGAGAAGAAACCAGCGAAGAAAGCTGCGACAAAGTAACGTGGCTTGAGGGTCAGTCATGGTGAAAATAAATTCTCGTATTCATGAAGTTTTGGGATCCACGACCCTTGCGATAACAGCGCGTGCTAATGAACTTAAGGCGCAGGGCAAAGACGTTGTCAACTTTGCCGCCGGAGAGCCGGATTTTGACACGCCGGATTATATCAAGGATGCGGCGATCAAGGCTATTCAGGGTGGTTTTACAAAATATACTCCTTCCAGCGGATCAGAAGAACTTCGCATCGCGATCGCGGAGAAATTCAAGCGTGATAATAATTTAGAATACAAACCCGGTCAGATTGTTGTTGGCTGTGGGGCGAAGCATTCTATCTTTAATGCCGTTATGGTCCTGTGTGATGCTGGGGAAGAGGTGTTGATCCCGGCTCCCTATTGGGTTAGTTACCCGGAGATGGTCAAGATTTCCGGCGCAAAGCCTGTTTTTATTGAAACGACCAGGGAAAACGGATTTCGTATCACGGCTGAGCAGCTTCAGAAGGCGATCACTCCCAGAACAAAGATTCTTATTCTTAATTCGCCATCAAATCCGACGGGCATGGTTTATTCCAAGGCTGAGCTTGTCAAGATTGCCGAGATATGCGTGAAAAACAAGGTGTGGGTCATCAGTGATGAGATCTACGAGAAACTCTTATATGGCAGTGAACCGTTTGTTTCGATAGCGTCTCTTGGAAAAGATATTTTTGATCAGACAATCACGATTAATGGGGTTTCGAAGGCGTATTCCATGACGGGTTGGCGAATTGGTTATGCGGCTGGACCAGCGGATGTCATGGGGTATATGAAAAACCTTCAGGACCATTCGACATCGAATCCAACTTCTATCAGTCAGAAGGCTACGGTTGCGGCGCTTAAGGCATCTGAAACGTCGATAGCCATGATGCGCGAAGAATTTAAAAAGAGACGAGACTTAATCATGTCTTTAGTGGACGATGTGCCGGAAATCAGTTATATTAAACCTGATGGCGCATTCTATTTGTTCTGTGACTTCACGAACTTTGGGCCTTGTGCTGAGACAGCAAAGAAGATTTTGAATGATGTGAATGTTGCTGTCATTCCCGGTGATGGGTTCGGGGCTGAGGGGTGGATCCGCCTCACGTTCTCGACATCGCAAGAGCGTATCAGGGAAGGCATAAGTCGCATTAAAGGCTGGATCTCTCAAAATAAGTAATTCTTCGTATGCCCAAAGATATTCGCGATCTTCTCCTTACGACAATCAATCGACATGCTTCCGATCTTCATTTAACTACCGAAATGCCTCCTATTCTCCGTATCGATGGCGAGTTGATTCCTCTTAACGAGGCGCCGTTCGCAGGGGAAGAGCTCAGGAAAATGATTTATGGAGTTATGTCTGACGCCCAGAGGACTCAGTTTGAGGAAGAGAAGGAATTGGATTTCTCCCTCGCTATTGTCGGTCTGGATCGATTTCGTGTGAATGTCCATATTCAGCGTGGTTGCGTAGAGGCAGCTTTTCGTCACGTTCCTATGCATATTCCGAGTTTGGATGACCTTGGCCTACCGCCTATTATTCCTACTTTTGCCCGAAAGAGAGAGGGCCTTATTCTCGTTACAGGGCCAACGGGCATGGGGAAATCGACGACGCTCGCGGCCATGATCCAATTGATCAATAATGAACGGCGTTGCATGATCATGTCGATTGAGGATCCGATCGAGTTTATTCATACGAACAAGAGATCTGTTATCAAGCAACGCGAGGTCTATCGCGATACGCATTCGTTTCCCGAGGCCCTCAAGCGCTGTTTGCGTCAGGATCCGGATGTGATCGTGGTGGGTGAAATGCGCGATCTGGAGACGATTGGAACGGCTCTTACTGCGGCCGAGACCGGACATTTGGTTTTTGCGACACTTCATACGCCTGATGCGCCGCAGACCGTTGAACGTATTATCGACGTCTTCCCGCCACATCAACAGCATCAGGTGCGCCAGCAGCTTTCAGCGGCGTTACAAGGGGTTATTTCTCAGAAACTTCTTCCCAGGGCCGGCGGTAAAGGGCGCGTTGTCGCGACAGAGATCATGGTGGCAACCCCTGCTATCCGTAATTTGATTCGTGAAGGGGCCGTTGAACAGATGGTCACTTCCCTTCAAACGGGAGGACAGTATGGGATGCGGACCATGGATCGTTCTCTCAAGGATCATATGGAAGCCGGGCTTATTACCCATGAGACGGCCCTCGCGCACGCCAAAAGTGTTGATGAGTTTAGACATCTTTTGAATGCCAATTTGAATCCCAAGAATAAATAATCAGTTAGTAAGAGTAGATGTATAACATACCGCATGGCGTTGCTTTTAAGGTAACGGTTTAGGGTTTGATATATGTCTATGAGAGGTGGATGGGGCGTTTCAGGAGAATGACACTTCTGTGGCGTTTTGTTTGCATTCTTCAGTAAGGAATCATGATACAGAATATAGAGAAACATAAGAAAAACATTGTTGAGATTATTGTATTATCTGGTTTATTTATACTCTTAGCGATTATTTCTTATTATCAAGTTGAGCAAAGCATTTCGCTTTTGAAATACCTCTTTGTGTATGGGATCAGATCCCTCTTAGATAATTATTCTCTTTATCAATACTCCTTCCAGGATTTTCTTTTTCGAACGAGTGCGTTTCATACGGGTGACTCAGAGTCAGGCTGGCGCACCTTATTTTATTTATGGCCGCTTTTTATCTTCTGTAACTTTCTCGGCGGGTTGAGTTTGAAAGCCACACATCTTTTTACCATTACAAGTTCATTGGCATTTGTCTGTTTATTTTATTTTTGGATCAGGAAGGTTTGGGGGAAGCAAGTTGCTTTGTATGCGTCTTTCTTCCTTGCGTTTTCTTCTGTTTTTCAGGAGATCGCAAGATCTGGAAGTTATGATGTCTACAGTCTGTTGATAGGAATGATTTGGATTATATTCTTTTTCTATTGTAGCGAGTCCGGGAGGATCAGGAGCTATTTCTTGTTGGGGCTATTAACAGGGTTGACCTGGTATGGTTATGGGATATTGAGATATTTAACGGTGGTTGTTATTGCGCGCATTATGTTCTTAAAAGGTTTTCGTAAGGTTGTCATGCTCGGGGTACTTTTAGCAGGCATGATGATAGTTCTTGTTCCGGGTATTTTGATCAAGTTTGAGTTAAAGCCTATTAATTTAGCGGCATATGATAAGCCGGGGCACGAATTGTTTTTTGACCAGAATGCGAGTTTTAAGAATGATCGTTTATTTAAAGTGATTTCTTCTAATTTTGGAATTCTTGGGAAAAGGATTTTGGGAGGAGAGGAAGTTCATGATCGTCCCATGAAGGGAGTTCATGCGTCTTTCTGGAATTCTTTCTTGGCCATCCCACTATTGATTGGTATTTGGACTGTTCTTAGATCTCAACAGCAATTATCAAATCGATTGTTATTGCTTCTGGCTATTATCATTTATTTGGCTCCGTGTTTTTTATGTAATCATGGGATCAAATCCAGGCGAGTTTTACTTTATATTATTCCTTCTTATTGTTTTATTGGGTTGGGAGTAAAGGAAATTATTGGATGGGTTAATAAGATTGTTCATATTATTTTAAAACGTGCGGTTGTGATTTTATTAGTAGCTGTTCTTTTTATTGTCTTGTTCCAGGAGATGGCCTTCTTTTCGACAGTTATCTTATCTTCTCAAAGAGATGTGGGTGGTTTTTTAGCGTTCGCTGATAAGATTAAGCAATCAGATCTTTCAGGTGATATGTATTATCTTGATGGGCCGTCAACTTTGCAGTATGGGCATGAAAGTGATGCGATGCGCTTAGTTTTGATGGGAAAACGACATAATGCTCTGAATTTCGAGAGGGGGACGTTAAGGACTCGGGTGCCTTTCATGTTTAATAATTTTTATTTATCTAAAAGTCCTAAAATTTCGGAGCAGGAATTTGATGATTGGTGCGCGCGTAATAGGCTAAAAACGACTTTGGTTCTGGAGGCTCCTGTTGTGAATTCTGCCCGTCGTTCTAGAAAAAGCGAATACTTTAGACTTTATACGATTCAAAGGATGGATAAGTAGTTTGAATGCAATAAGGATGGGGATTAACATGAAAGACGCTCAGAATAATGAATTAAGCATTATTCTTCCCGTGTTTAATGAAAGGGATGTGATTGAGAAAGTTATTCTGGACATTCATGCCTGCGCTTCACGTTTGGTGGTGGATTTGGAAATGATCGCGGTGAATGATGGCAGTACTGATGGGACGGAGGAGATCCTTACTCGGCTTAGTTGTTCTTTGCCAAATCTTAAGGTTGTATCACATCAGATGAATGTGGGATATGGAGGGGCACTGATCTCTGGTATTAGAGCTGCGCAAAAAACATGGATATTGTTAACAGATTCTGACGGGCAGATAGAGATCAATTCTCTTCAGGTTGCCTGGCCGTTGAGGGATGATCATGATGTGGTGTTGGGGTATCGCGAAAAGAGGGCTGATAATGTGTATAGGCGCATGATGGGAAGGTTGGGTAATTCAGTCTCA
>JADGCU010000031.1:5242-13841 GCA_015228785.1 Candidatus Omnitrophota bacterium | reverse complement strand
AACTGGGGGCATTATCAATTTTGAGATCCTACATTCTGTTTTCAGGAATAATCCTTTGTTGAAATGGCAGCAATGTCCCGTGACGCATTATCCAAGAAAAGTGGGAAAATCAACGGGAGGTAATCCGAGGACAATATTTAGGATCATTATGGAGGGGATTAAGATTTTGACACGGTCAGGAAAATAATTCAGGATTCGATTCTTCTCGTTCATCATTTGGGAAGCCCGCTGCTGGTGATCATTCGTAGCGGGATTTTTTATTATATCGTCGGGGATGATCCCTAAGCTGTTGAGCATTCAAGGGTTACCATATTTCTATTTGACTTCCGGGGGGGGGGTGGTATAAAATCATTCCCACTCAGTCAGTAGGAAAACATTTGCAGGGGGATGAATGGTTACAGCAAAGAAGAAAGTCGCGGCAACTCCTAAGGTTGCGATAAAAGTTCCGGTCAAGGTTAGCGTGGCCAAGAATGCCTTAAAGAATGTTTCCTATGGGGCGGGCGTATTAGTTCATAAGGTCAGCAAAGCCGGTAAAGTTGTTCGGCCTGTAGTCTGGAATAATGCGAAGAAGGCAGTTCAGAAGAATATCGAGGCGATCAGGACATTGCTTGCCAGGAAGATGAAGTCTCTGGCTGTGAAAAAGAGTATTCCCTCCGTTTCGGAATCAGCTACAGCTTCTCCGGCGAAATCAGAATCCCCTATTAAAGTAAAATTAAGAGTGAAGAAAGAAGCCAAGAAACCTGTTCGCAGGGTTATTAAGAAAACCCAATCGTCTCAGCAGAAAAATTAAGCGGATGAGCACAAAGATTTCTAGTAAGATCTCACAGAAAACGCCGTCCAAGACATCGAACAAGACACATCTTCATGCTATTCGGACCATGGGCCGGATTGCCGGACATGTGAGGCGGCATGTGACGGGATTAGGAGATACTGTTCGTCAGGCGAGATCCAAATTCGGGATCAGTCTTCTTTCCAGGGCAGATATTTATAAGATCATTTCAGAGCAGTTGCCCCGTGAGAATGCCGAACAACAGGAATTGACGCTTCAGGAATATGATCGTCGCATGAAGGCCATGGCAGAGGCTGTGCGTGCACTTCAGGAAAAGATCGCAGAACTTCAGTTGAGCGGACACTTAAATGCGCGGACCATGTCGCAGGCGGTCAATTCGATCCAAAGCGATGATCATTTCAGCGCGGATGAAAGAAATATCTTGGCGACCATTCTCAAACAGAACATTGTGCTTCAGAAACCAGAACTTGCGGCAAAGGGAACGCGCAAGGATATTGAATAGAAAGGGTTATCTCGATGGCAAAGAAGAACGAAGCATCTGCAAAACAGAAAGACCTGTCTGTTTCTACAACAAAGGGAGCAGACTCTTTTGCCTCTGAATCCGAGGCTCTTTTTGTTGGTATTGATCTGGGGACATCCTCTTCGGTCATTGCCGCCAGTAATGGTGTGCGTGAAGTGGTTCCGTCTTTTGTCGGGTTTCCAAAGGACAATATTGCGGAAGAACTTTTAGGGACTGAGCCTTTATTCGGCGATGCGGCACTACGGCATCGCTTGTCTGTTGAACTCATTAGACCGCTTGCTAAGGGCGTGATCCAGGAGACAAAGGGCGGGGAGAATATTAATTTGAAAGCAGCCCAGCTTCTGGTTAAGCATTTGCTTCATTTAGCGCGCCCGAAACCTGGCCAGCCTGTGTATGGGGTGATCGGGGCTCCGGCGAGAGCCAGTATTTCGAGTAAGCGTATTCTGGTTGATGCGGCGCGCGGCATTTTAAATGCAGTTATGATCTGTTCGGAGCCTTTCTCCGTCGCGTACGGCCTGGGGATCCTGGACCGGGCGCTCATTATCGACATTGGTGCGGGGACAACGGACCTTTGCCGGTTACATGGTACGCTTCCGACGGATGAGGATCAGATCACCTTTGATGTGGCCGGAGATTATGTGGATCAGGAATTTGCAAAAGCCATTCGGGCCAAGCATCCGGATGTTCAGTTTACGATCAATATGGTGAAGGCTATCAAGGAACAGAATGGTTTTGTTGCGGACAGTGCGGACAAGATCCTGGTCAAGTTCCCGGTCAAGGGTCGTCCTCAGGAGATCGATGTGACCAATGAACTGCGCGCGGCATGCCGGACCATTGTTCCGCCGACCATTGATGCGATCGCGGAGTTGATCGCGTCTTACGATCCCGAATTTCAGGAAGAATTGCGTAACAACGTCATCCTCGCTGGCGGGGGAAGCCAGATGATCGGACTTCCCAAGCTGATTGAGCAGGGCATGAAGGAACTTGGCGGTGGTAAGGTCAGGCGTGTGGAAGAGCCTGTTTTTGCTGGAGCTAATGGGGCGCTTAAGATGGCCAAGCGTATGCCTAAAAACTTCTGGCAGATATTAGCCTAAAGGGAACTCTTGCCCGGGGGCATTCCTCGGAGCCTGTTTGTATAGAATTTCTTTTTAGGAAATTCATAAGGAGGTGGCCATGGAAGTTTCTTTAGTATTTCTGCTGTATATTCTTGTTGTGATTATTGCGTTGGTTGATATTTTAAAAGGGAATTTCTCGTTCGTCCAGAAGGTGTTGTGGGGCATTCTGGTTTTTGCCCTGCCGGTTGCGGGGATCATTCTTTATTATTTATTAGGTCGGGCGCAGCAGGCGTAACATTCCTTAATGGTAAATTTTCGAGGAGGGATAGAGATATGGAACCCATTTCATTAACAACATTAGGGGTTATTGCGTTGTCTATGGCGGCTGGCGCAATGCTTTCCAATCTTTTTAAGAAGAAGTCATGTTCTGGCGATATGTCTGAATCTGTAGATGAGAATAAAGAAAAAGATATTAACGATCTGATCTCAGGGAAGAAATAAGGGGCCGCAAAAAGATGGAATCATTGAAAACACATAAAAGAGCACGTCCCTCAGTCCGTCGTGGAATTAAGTTTGCTCCTGTTGTGGCGCATTCCGCGGCCAAGCGCCTTATTGATCATTTCACCAATGCTTATCAGAAAACATTTGTTTCATCTGAAGATGTTCGGCCTGATTTTTACAAGGAACGCGGATTCGAATATTTTACAAAAGGCGACTTCATCAAGTCTCGCGATTCGTTCTTTAATTATATTGATCACGCGGGAGATCGTGACCCTGGTGTTCTTTATATGCTGGCCATGTGTTTCAAGAACATGGATAAGGAGAAAGAAGCGGCTGATTTTTTGAAGAAAGCAGAAGGCGTTGCGAAGAATGACCCTGACATTATTCGAGCTCTCGGCGAGTGTTTGTATAATATTGAAGAATATCCTGAGGCGATCGAATTTCTTTTAAAAGCGATTCGGTTCTGCTCGGTGAATCCGGGTATTTATTATCAGCTTGGCGTTTCGTATGAGAAGATCAGCCGTCCCCGGGAGGCTGAGACGTTCTATAAGAAAGCCATCGCTCTTGATCCTACCAGGAGTGAGTATCATCAGACTTTGGGATTCCTTTATAAAGCTGAGGAGCGTCATAAGGAATCCATTGCCTGTCTCAGGAATGCTCTTCATGCTGAATGGCGTCAGAAGCGGGGGGGGGGTAGTCCTTCCTTTAGAAACGATGAGCACTCCGCTGCTACCTGAAAATGAGTCGGTCGATGGCGGGGTTATGATGAGACCGCCTAATGGCCAAAATTCTGATTGTCGACGACGAACAAATGCTCCGCGAAAAGCTGAAGGATCTCCTTGAGCTTGAGGGGCATAAGGTTTTTACGGCCGATGGTGCTGAGAACGCCCTGACAGTCTTCCAAGAGAAAAATCCCCAGATCGTCATTACGGACATCAGAATGCCTGGTATGGATGGGCTTGCGCTCTTAGACAAAATTAAGGGCAGGAGCCCTGATGCCGAAGTTCTTATTTTGACCGGTCACGGTGATATGGACAGTGCTGTCCAGGCTCTTAAGAAAAATGCCTTTGATTATATTCCTAAGCCTGTTAATTTTGATGAACTTATCATTGCTCTTGACCGGGCGTTGATATCCCAGAATTTACGTCGGGATCTTGTTTTTCAGCGGGCACAGCTTCTAAGAGTCCAGAAAATGGCCATCGTCGGTGAACTGAACGCCAGCGTCATTTATGAAGTAAGGCAGTCCCTTGTTGCGATAGGTAGTCAGATCCAGGAGCTTGTGATGAATGATTTTATTGTTAAAGACCCGATACTCAAAGAGGAAAGCGCAAAGATCAGAGAGATTTTTATAAGGATGGAATCGGTCGTTCGAAGTGTTCATATTTCCAGTTGATTGGTTCTTTTCGAAGTAAGCCTGCTCTGGTATACTCACCGCATGTCATTTTCTATTCGTATTGATACCCTTGGTCTTATTGATTACAGTAATGCATGTGCCAGGCAGAAGGCCCTTGTGGCTGAGGTTGTTTCTGGGGGCAGCGATACGCTCATTCTTTGTGAACATCCGGCGGTCATCACCTTGGGGCGCAGGTCATTAGAGGCCAATATTCTTCTCGGTCGTAAAGATTTGGCGCAAAAGGGTGTGAGCGTCATTTCCGCAGATCGTGGCGGTGATGTTACCCTTCATGCTCCTGGTCAACTTATTATATATCCTATTATTAATTTAAAAAGAGCCGGGTTGGACTTGAGGCAGTATCTTCAGAAATTGGAGCAGGTTGCCGTTGATTTATTAGAAGATTTTGGTATAGTGGCTACAGGTGATGATGCCCGTCGGGGTGTATGGATCGGAAAAGAGAAGATTGCGTCGATTGGGGTGGGGGTCAGCCGTTGGGTTGCGTATCACGGCATGGGGTTGAATGTGAGTACGGACCTTTCTCTTTTTCCTTTGATTCGGCCGTGTGGGATGGATGTGCGGATGACATCACTGGAGAAGATTCTTGGGCGTCCGATTGATATGGCGGATGTGAAGGCAAAGCTGGGGAGTCATTTCGTAAAGATATTTCAGGAAGGCACACGTCGGGCGTCTGACGTTTGATGTTTTATGGTTCAAATTACGGTTCCTGATCTCGGCGATGGTATTGACAGAGTTGAGGTCGCCTTCTGGCATAAGAATGTTGGTGAGCGCGTTCTCCAGGATGAGGATGTTGTAGAACTTGTTACGGATAAGGCATCTTTTAATGTGCCTGCGCCCGCAGGTGGCATCATTAAGAATATTTATGTGAAAGAAGGCCAGGAAGTTCCTATTGGGGCGATCCTGGCAGATATTGAATAGAACCATGAAAAAACGCAAGATTCTTTTAATGTATATTTCTAAGGTTTCTGGTCACCGCCAGGCAACGGTCGCGATTTCTAAATCCCTCAAGCGTTTGATCCCGGATGCTGATGTCATGAGCATCAATGGTTTTGGCTATAATTATCCTATTCTGGAGAACGTGATTAATGCGACCTATATGGGCATTATTCGCCATTCGCCGCGAGTGTGGGATTATCTGTACGACAACCCCAAAGTAGTCAAACGCTCAGCAAACCTGCGCCGTTTTCTCAATAAGTCGAGTCACAAGAAGCTAGAGAAGCTTTTTAAAGATTTCCCGGCAGATACGGTCATCTGTTCTCAGGCTTTTCCTTGTGCGATGGTCGCAGATTATAAAATGACTAAGGGGTTAAATACTAAGCTTATTGGTGTTTTGACCGATTGGGCGCCGCATACCTATTGGATTAACGAGGGAGTAGATATGTATGTGGTTCCCTCTGAGGATTCTAAGGCCCGATTTATTAAGAAGGGGGTTCCCGCCGAGAAGATCAAGGTGTTCGGTATCCCGATCCGTAACACATTTTCCGAAGATGTGGACAAGGTTTCAGTCCGGAAAGATTTGGGGTTGGCTCTCGATGTGCCGACCGTCCTTATTATGGGTGGGGGGCAGGGGCTTGGTAAATTGAAAGATGTTGTGAAGGCTTTATTGGCCGGGCCATCCTCTTTACAGATGATCGTCATTGCCGGCGCCAACCAGAAGCTTTTTAAGTGGCTTAAAAAGACAGCCCCCAAGGCATCCAAGAAGATTTTATATTATGATTATACGAATAACGTCCATGAGCTCATGGCAGGGGCAGATCTCATTGTGACAAAACCCGGTGGGATGACGACTTCTGAATGTTTGGCCAAGGGGCTTCCGATGGTCATTATTAATCCTCTTCCCGGGCAGGAGGCGCGTAACACGGATTTTCTTTTGGAGCATGGGATTGCGATCCATGTTCATGATATTGAAGATCTTGCGGAGGAAGTTGAGCTCTTGTTGCGCTCCCCTGAGCGGCTCAAGACGATGGCGCAGGCGGCTCGTGAGAACGGGAAGCCGGATGCGTCGGATAATATAGCAAAGCTTGCCAAGGAGCTCGTTTGATCGAGGCATAGAATGATCCAATATTTCATGTATAAGTTTGGGCTTTTCGTTATTCATTGTATTCCGAAGAAGTGGGCTTATGCTTTTGCCCGGTGGATGTCAGAACAGCATTTTTTGCGATCCAAGAAGGATCGGGAGGCGGTGATGCGCAATCTTCGGCAGATTACCCGTAGTGAAGAGGGGCTCTGGGAGAAAGCGCGCAGCGTTTTTCAAAACTTCGGTGTATATCTTATTGATTTCTTTTTTATGTACAAGACTGTGAATCAGAAATTCATTGAAGAGAATGTTGTGATTAAAGGATGGGACAATTTTGAGAAAGCCCATGCCCGTGGCAAGGGAGTCATTATTCTGACTGCCCATATTGGCAACTGGGAGATGGGGGCTGCTCTTTTGGGTCGCCTGGGACATTCCTTGATGGCTGTTGCGCTTCCTCATAAGGAGCGCAGGGTCAATGAGCTTTTTAACAGGCAGCGTCAGAATTATGGGGTTACGGTTATCCCGGTCAATACGGCGGTTCGTCGGTGTATTGAGGCCTTGAAGAAGAATAAATGTGTGGCACTCTTGGGAGACCGGGATTTTGGAACTTTTGGTGAGCCCCTGCCTTTCTTTGGTCGGCCGACGTTGATCCCCAAGGGGGCGTCTTTCTTTTCTTTGAAGACCGGGGCTGCGATCTTGCCCTCATTTGTTATTCCTCAGGGGGATGGGACCTATGAGCTTTCTTTTGGCGAGGCCATCCTTCCACCCGAGAGGACTTCGGGGGATGATCAAGCGGCGATGCTTGACCTTATGAAGCGTTCGGTTGGGGCGATTGAAGAAAAGATCCGCGCGAATCCGACCCACTGGTTAATGTTCCGTGAGTTTGGAATTGAATATGAAGATTTGCATCCTAATCCCCGTGTACAACGAGTCGCAGGCGCTCGGTCCCGTCGTTAAGGCGGTTTGTGACAAAGGGCTTGATGTTCTGGTTGTTGACGACGGTTCATCTGATGGATCGGCGGATATCGCCAGGGCCAATGGCGCGATGGTTCTCATGAATGTCAAGAATCACGGCAAGGGCTATACCCTGCAGCGCGGGTTTGACTTTATCCTGAGTCGGGACTATGACGCGCTCATTGCTATGGATGGTGACGGTCAGCATGCGGTCGCAGATCTTGATAGGTTTATTAATCTTTTTGAAGCCAAGAAGCCTGATATTATTTGTGGCAATCGCATGCGAAACCCTAAGGGTATGCCAGGAGTTCGTTTTGTGACCAACAAGTTGATGTCTGGGCTTATCTCTCTGGTTTGTCGTCAGAAAATCTATGATACCCAATGTGGATATCGTCTCATCAGGGTGGATGTTCTGCGCAATATTCAGCTTTCTTCTTCTGCCTTTGAGATTGAGTCTGAGGTTTTGATCAAGGCGTGCAAGAAGAGTTATCGTGTGGCGTCGGTTCCTATTCAGACGATTTATTCCAATGAACGCAGCAAGATCAATCCATTTTTTGACACGATTCGATTCTTTATTTATATCATTCGGGAACTTTTTGTCCGTTAATATGGAAGAACGATTCTTTAAATACGCTATTTTGGTTTCTTTGCTTCTTCACGCAGTCCTTTTCTGCAGAATTTATTTGTCAGAGGAAAAGGTCGTTGTGGATGATAAGAAGTCGGAGGTTTCTTATCAGCTTGAGAAGCCCAAGGCCAAGGCTCCTGAGAATTTCATTGAGAAGGTGATGGCTTTTCAGGAGAGGCCGATGGCGACGTTGAGTGCCCCCGCCGTTCCTCAGCCTGCGATATCAGATGCTTTTCTTCAGCAAAATTTAGGGATGGGCGATCAGTTTAAGATGTACGAACGTACACCGGAGAAGGTCAAAGGGCTTAAGGTGACCAAGGAAGTATCTGTTCCTATGCTTAAGTCTGAAAAGATCAATACACCTTCTTATGTGACTTATTATCAGATCGTCCGCGATCGTATCCGCGATCGGGCGTATATCAATTATACGAAACTGAGTGTTGGAGAGGTCTATTTGACCTTTGTGATCAAAGCTGATGGGGAATTGAGTGATCTTCAGATCATGGAAAGTAAGAGTCAGGGGAATGAATTCTTAAGAGATGTTGGATTAAGGAGTGTCAAGGAGGCCGGGCCGTTCCCTCCCTTTCCCAAAGATCTGACGTATCCTGAGCTTACTTTTAATGTGCAGATTTCTTTTCAGTTCAGGGAAGGGGAATAGTTGTGTCCAAGGTTCTTCGTCAGATGACCGTGGAGGTTTTGATTATTCTTGCGATCTGTATTGGGAGC
>JADGCU010000031.1:0-5229 GCA_015228785.1 Candidatus Omnitrophota bacterium | reverse complement strand
TTTTGGGCAGGGACATGGGGGCTCAAGATCCAGAAGGAACAGTATTGGTCAGAGACGATCGTGGAGCAGCCAGCGTATCAAGCCCTTTCAGCCCGGGAGCAGGAACTCGCCCGGATTCAATTTATGAATTCAGGATCGTTAAGAATGGGCGATGCCCCGTTACGTTACGGGGGGATTGCGATTCGTCTGATGTACGCTCTTGAGGTTGTGGGTTCCTGGCTGAAGGATTTCTGGCTGATCATGTATGGGGTTGTGGCGTGTTATCGTCTGGCGGGTTATGTGAGGGAAGCACCTGTTGATGAGGAGCCAACGTCCAAGTTGTCGGTGGCTCAAGAACTTCGGGTCATGGTTTTGTACTTTCTGGCGGCTATTGTGTGGTATACATGTTGGTCGCTTCTTATCCCCTCGGCGTATGTTGTTTATCATCGTGTTTATTTAAAGTCCTTTGATTATCTCTGGAATGCGCGATTGATTGAGTTTGACCAGATGGCAAAAGCGTGGCCGTATTTTTTTGCTTTATATGTTATTTCGGTCTTTGTTCGTGGTTGTCGTCATATGCTTGCCGCCGGAAAGGCGCGTTGACAAGATAAAGAGCGGATGTTATTCTAGACCATTAAAAATGATATTAATTAAAGGAAAGGCAGTTTCATGGATAATGATAAGCATGTGGATGAGTCTTGGAAGGATGAGGTCGCTAAGGTCAAGGGCGAGGGTGAGGCGTGTGGGGATGATTGTTCTTGCGGACATGATCATGGGCAAGAAAAGGGCGGTATTCCCGAGGTTAATTTCTTCAACTATGTCATGTCTATGGGGTATCAGGCCATGATCTTTTTAGGCGAAGTTCCTCATCCTATGACGGGAAAGACAGAAAAGAATGTTCAGCAGGCCAAGTTTCTCATTGATACGATGGTTATGCTCCGGGATAAGACAAAAGGAAATCTGGATGCTAAAGAGGAGCAATTTTTGTCGGGTACGCTATACGAGCTTCAGATGAAATTTGTTGAGGTTTCTAAAAAAGAATCAACAGGGATAATTTCATGATCGATAAGCAATTGTTAAGTATTTTGGCCTGTCCCGCATGTCAGCAGGATGTTATTGAGAAGGATGGCAAGATCGTGTGCACGAATTCGAAGTGCGGGAAGAAATATCCGATTCGCGAAGGTATTCCTGTGATGCTGGTGGATGAGGCGGAGAAATAGGACATCTCTTCGATGTCGGTGCGGCTCGTATGGTCGATTATGATCTTCTTGAGAAAGAGCTAGCCAGAATCAAGGTGTTGATGGACGGGGGCGATTGCCCCATGGTTTTTGTAGAAGAGAAATTACGAGCTGTTGCCAGGCTTCTTGACGTAGAATTTATTCGTGAAAAGGAATACGGGTTTTTGAATAACCTGGGTGGCAGCTCTAATGGGATCATGAACGCAGAAGATGTAGAGTACAATTTTCGGTATATAGAACGAGTTTTGAAACAAAGAAAAAATGGGTTTTTCTCTATTTAGGTATCTTTTTTCTTTCATTTAGGGGGAACATTGTGAAGAAAATTTTAGTTATCCATGGTCCGAATCTGAACCTTCTCGGCCAGCGGGAACCTTCTATCTATGGCGCTGCCACGCTCGATGAGATCAATCAGAAGCTGACGAAGGTCGCTCAGGACTTTGTTGAGCTGGTGATCCTTCAGTCTAATCATGAGGGCGATATTGTCGATGCGATCGGGAAGGCCCCGCAAGATGGCGTTGACGCGATTGTAATCAATCCGGCGGCGTATACTCATACGAGTGTTGCGATTCGGGATGCGATCGCCGCTGTCAATGTTCCCACGGTTGAGGTCCATCTTTCCAATATTTACAAGCGCGAGGATTTTCGGCATCACTCCATGATCGCGTCTGTCGCGGTAGGGCAGGTGAGCGGCTTTGGCCTGCAGAGTTACGTCTTAGGGCTTATGGCGGCTGTTGATCTTGCGCAGGGAACATAATTCAAGCCAACACTTGTTTCGTAATTGACCTTTCATGATAACGCGTCTTTCTCTCCTTAGAACTTCTTTCCCAAGTCTTAAAATCGACGCTCTTCTTGTGACGAATGATATTAACATTCGTTATTTGACAGGGTTTCCGGCGAGTGAGTCTTGGCTTTTGGTGACAGCGAAGAAGGCATTTTACATCACGGATTTTCGTTATGTTTTGGACGCTAAGAAGGGCATTAAGGAGGCACAAGTCGTTCAGTATTCTAATTCGCTTTTTCAGACAACGCTTGACGTGGCAAAGGGTGAGAAGGTCAAGGTTTTGGGGTTGGATGAGCGTCATGTTTCAGCATATGCCATGCGACGTTTGAAGGTTTTTGCCAAGAATGGCGTTAAATTTAGGCCAGCGGATAGCGTTGTGGAGGCCTTACGCTCTATTAAGGATGAGGGGGAGCTGGCGCTGATCCGCAAAGCCATCAAGATTAATACACAGGGGTTTCAATATATTCATTCTTTTATTAAGCCAGGAGTGACTGAGCGGGGGCTTCTTTTGAAACTTGAGGATTTTGTTCGTGCTCAAAAAGTCGCTTTTGCCTTTCCGCCGATTATTGCCTCAGGGGTAAACGCCGCTTTTCCTCATGCCAGGGTATCTGAGCGTAAAGTCCGTCGGGGAGAACCACTTCTGATCGATCTGGGCATCCGGCTGGATGGCTATAACTCTGACTTGACACGCATGTTTTTCTTGGGTACAATGGCGCACTCTTTGGGGAAAGTTCTTTCTTTGATCAGGGGAGCGCAGGAGGAGGCCTTTAAGGTTATCCGGCCGGGGATTGAGGCCAAGGCTGTTGACGCTGCGGCCCGAGGATATCTTGAGAAGCATGGTTTGGCCAAGTATTTTGGGCATTCATTAGGCCATGGAGTGGGGCAGGATGTCCATGAAGACCCCAGAATTTCAAGTAAGAGTGGAGTGATTCTTCAAGAAGGCATGGTTTTTACGGTTGAACCTGGGGTTTACTTTCCAGGCAAGTATGGGATTCGGCTCGAAGATATGGTATTAGTGACTAAAACAGGGTGCGAGGTGTTAAGTGATCACAATTAATGAAGTTTCAAGGGGCATAGCGCTCAAGGTCGATGGTGTTCTTTGGATGGTTGCGGACTTTAATCATTGCAAGCCGCCTAAGGGCAGTGCGTTTGTGCGTATCAAGCTTAGGAATCTCAAGACTGATAATGTTATTGAGCGGACCTACCGATCAGCTGAAACGCTGGAGGATGTTACTCTTGATGCCCGAAAGATGCAGTATTCTTATAACACGGGCGACATGTATCATTTTATTTGTCAGGAGACGTTTGAAGAGGTGTCGATCACCAAAGAACAATTGGGCGATGGTATCCAGTATTTGATGGATAATATGGAGGTCATCGGCTATGTTTATGAGGATAAGGTTTTGAAAGTGGAGATGCCGAATTTTATTGTTGCTAAGATCGTCGAAACAGCGCCTGGCGTAAAAGGGGATTCTACAAAGACGGATAGTAAGCCTGCCAAGATCGAGACCGGGGCGACTGTGATGGTTCCGTTCTTTATCGATGTTGGCGAGGTGGTGAAGATCGACACGAGAAACGGTCAGTATGTGGAAAGGGTGAAACGATGAACCTTAAAGAACTTAAAGAAATGGTTGAGTTGATGAACGAGAACGGGCTTGCGGAGCTCGAGATCGAACGCGACGGCATGAAGATCAAGTTAAAAAAAGCTGCCGATAACACGATTAGTGTCCAACCTGTGTCTTATACAGTTCCGACGATCCCGGCGGTTGCGTCTCGTCCCGCTATTCAGTCTGCAGCTCCTGCTGTTACGCCTGTTGAGGACAAGGGTCATTTGAAAGAGGTCAAGTCTCCCATGGTGGGGACCTTTTATCGGGCCCCATCACCTGAGGCAGCGCCATTCGTTGAGATGGGCCACACAGTTGAGGTGGGTCAGGTTGTTTGTATTGTTGAGGCCATGAAACTTTTAAACGAGATCAAGTCGGAAGTGCGTGGTAAGGTCGTCGAGATTTGTGTTGATAATGCGGAACCGGTCGAATTCGGCCAGATCATGTTTCGCGTAGATCCATCTAAATAATAACCGTCGCTTAAGCGAAGGCAATTGTTATGTTTTCTAAGGTTCTGATCGCCAATCGTGGCGAAATTGCGCTGAGAATCATTCGTGCCTGTAAAGAGCTTGGCATTTCAACGGTTGCTGTCTATTCGGAGGCAGACCGGGAAAGTCTTCATGTCCGATTTGCCGACGAGGCGGTGTGTATCGGCAAGGCCTCGAGCGCTGAAAGTTATTTGAATATTCCTGCTATTATTTCTGCTGCCGAGATTACCGACGTGGAAGCTATTCATCCTGGGTATGGGTTTCTTTCCGAGAACGCTCATTTCGCTGAGATCTGTGAATCGTGTAAGATCCATTTTATTGGGCCAACACCTGAAACGATCCGCATGATGGGCGATAAGATCACAGCTAAGGATACGGCACGCAAGGCTGGTGTTCCTTTAACGCCCGGCGGCAAAGGGATTGTGAAGACGCCCGAGGAGGCGCTTGCGATCGCCAAGCAGATCAAGTATCCGGTTATCATTAAGGCAACGGCGGGTGGTGGCGGTAAGGGGATGCGGGTCTGTCACAATGATGTCACACTTTTAAATTCTCTCAAGATGGCGCAGTCTGAGGCAGAGGCGAATTTCAAGAATCCGAATGTCTATATTGAGAAATATGTGAGTGATCCTAGGCATGTGGAATTTCAGATCTTGGCCGATTATCATGGAAATATTATTCATTTGGGTGAGCGTGATTGTTCGATCCAGCGTCGGCATCAGAAGTTGATCGAGGAATCGCCCTCTCCGGCTTTGAGCGAGAAATTGAGAAAGAAGATGGGGGAGGCGGCGGTTAAGTGTGCCAAGGCAGCCAATTATCGGGGTGTGGGGACTGTCGAATTCCTGCTTGATAAGAGTGGGGATTTCTTTTTTATGGAAATGAATACGCGCATTCAGGTTGAGCATCCGGTCACGGAATTTGTGACAGGCTTGGATCTTATCAAGCTTCAGATCAAGATGGCGCAGGGTGAGAAGTTGAAGATCAAGCAGGAAGATGTCAAGCTTACGGGGCATTCGATCGAGTGCCGTGTGAATGCAGAGGATCCGAATAATAATTTTATTCCGTGTCCGGGAAATATTGAGCAGCTTAACCTTCCAGGTGGTCCTGGCGTGAGGGTTGACACACATATCTATCAGGGCTAT
>JADGCU010000088.1 GCA_015228785.1 Candidatus Omnitrophota bacterium | reverse complement strand
ATTCCCATTCAATTGTGCCGGGGGGCTTAGAACTAATATCGTACACCACGCGATTCACGCCGCGCACTTCATTGATGATGCGATTGGACATCTTCCCCATGATTTCATACGGAAGAGGGAACCAGTCCGCCGTCATCCCGTCTACGCTTGTCACACAACGGATGGCGATCACATTCTCATACGTCCGCTGATCGCCCATAACACCAACCGTCTTCACCGGCAAAAGCACCGCAAAAGACTGCCAGATATCATTGTACAGATTGGCCCGCTTAACCTCTTCCAAGACCCTCTCATCCGCCTCGCGCAGGATCGCAAGCCTCTCTTCAGTCACTTCCCCCAAAATACGGATCGCCAATCCAGGCCCCGGAAAGGGTTGACGTTTAAGGATCACATCCGGCATGCCCAATACTTTACCAATCGCCCGAACTTCATCCTTGAAAAGATCCCTGAGAGGCTCCAAAAGCTGTAAGTGAAGCGACTTGGGAAGCCCGCCAACATTGTGATGGCTCTTAATAACGGCTGAGGGCCCTCCGGTCGGGGAGATAGATTCAATTACATCAGGATAAAGCGTGCCTTGGGCCAGGAACTCAACGCCCTTGATCTTCTTGGCCGCTTCCTGAAAAACCTCAACGAACACACGGCCAATAATCTTACGCTTCTCCTCAGGATCTGTGATCCCCACAAGCTCCTTCACGAAGCGCTTGGAGGCATCGACCACTGTAAAATTCATTTTAAAATTACCCTTAAACGTATTGGTGATGGTCTTGGATTCATTCTTACGCAGAACGCCATTATCAACGAAAATACAATGGAGATTCATGCCAATAGCGCGACTGATCAAAATCGCCGCAACAGAGGAATCAACGCCCCCCGAAAGTCCCAGGACAACCTTATTTTTACCGACCATCTCCTGAATCTTCTTAATCGACGCATCAATAAAACGATCCATGGTCCAGCGAGGCAGGCATCCGCAAATACCATGCGCAAAATTCTGAAGGATCTGAACGCCACGCTGAGTATGCACCACTTCCGGATGAAACTGAACACCGTAAAGCTTCTTCGAACGGTTTGCAAATCCGGCACAGGCATTGCTTAAGGTATGCGCCAACTTCTCAAACCCAGGAGGAAGCTGCATAATCTCATCGCCATGGCTCATCCAGCATGTCAAATTCGTGGGGAGATTCGCAAAAAGATCCTTATTGCTGTCGATAAAAAGTTCCGCACGGCCATACTCGCGATCCTTACACTTGTTGACCTTGCCACCAAAGACCTGTGTAATAATCTGCATGCCGTAACACACACCTAAAATAGGAAGCCCCATCTTAAAAATTTCTTTATTCGGATGCGGCGCATTGGCATCATAAACGCTCATCGGCCCGCCCGAAAGGACCAACCCCTTGGCTCCCATTTCCTTGATCTTCTCGGGTGTAATATTAAATGGTACGATCTGGCTGAACACCTTGCATTCACGAATGCGGCGGGCAATCAATTGTGTGTACTGAGAACCAAAATCCAAAACAAGGATCACATCCCTGGAGCGAATCTTTTTCACCTTGATATTAAGGGTCCGGCTGCTGCCTTTAAGAAGCGACACCTTCTGATGCTCAGCCCTCTGAAGATTGAGATTCGCGAGAAATTTGCTCGGCTTCTTTTTTCTCAGGACCAGCTGCTTGAAGACAGGCTTTCTGCGCACCACAGGTTTCATCATCATGGGCCTGGCAGGCGCACTCACAACCGCCTTGACAGGTTTTTTCACAATCTTTTTAGATTTGATGATCTTCTTTGCAACTGACTTCGTTGTCTTCGTAGGCATTTAGGAGCACCTTTTGTTAGTTATAAAACTTTATACTACGTTAGCTTAGAGCATTGAGCTCAGAGCCGTAACTGCTATTACGCCCTGTTCTCCATCAGTGTCTTCTACTCAAAGCTCCCTGCTCTGCGCTCTGAGCTCCCTGCTTATTTTCCCATCCCGATCTTCTGACTCATCTGGAAAACCTTGCCTTCACTCTGGAAGGAATGGGCAATGATAATCTCAACGTCATGCATCTCTTTAATATTGGCCGCACCGAGAGATCCCATCGATGTCTTAAGGGCTCCCACAAGATTCTGCGAACCGTCATCAACCTTGGCAGGGCCCAGAAGAATCTCTTTAAGAGTTCCTGCCTGACCGACCTTAACACGCGTCCCGCGCGGCAGGTTGGCATTCGATGTGGCCATCCCCCAATGATATCCACGACCCGGAGCTTCAAAAGCCTTGGCAAACGCAGAACCGACCATGCAGGCATCTCCACCCGCCGCAATGGCCTTACACACTTCACCACCGATGCGCATCCCGCCATCGGTGATAATAGGAACATATTTTCCCTTGCGTTTAAAATACTGATCCCGTGCCGCCGCGCAGTCAACAGTCGCTGTGATTTGCGGAACGCCAATCCCGAGAACTCCACGGCTTGTACACGCCGCCCCAGGCCCGATCCCCACAAGAATGGCCGATGCCCCGGCTTCCATAAGCTCAAGAGTCACCTCATAGCTCACCGTATTACCAACCATGATCGGCACTTTTGATTCTCTACAAAATTTCTCCAGATCCAAAACCTTATACTCGGTAGCCACATGCCTGACCGTCGCAACCGTTGACTGGATCACGAACATGTCGCATCCCGCCTCCATCGCGATATCGCCAAATTTCTTGGCGTTCTGAGGGATGCAACTCACGATCGCCGGAACTTTATGTTTTTTGATCTCTTCAATGCGCTTGGCAATAAGGGCTTCTTTAACAGGCTTAATATAAAGACTTTGAATGAGTTTTGTGGCTTCGTCCGGCGTTGCCTCCGCGATCTGATCTAAGATCTCATCCGGATTTTCATAGCGGGTCTGAATCCCGTCCAGATTAAGGACCGCAATCCCCCCCAGTTTTCCCATTTCAATTGCAAATTTGACATTCACAACGCCATCCATGGAAGCGGCCAGAATCGGAATATCAAACTTCATTTTTCCAATCGACCAGGTCGTATCAACTTCATTAGGATTAACCGTGTGATCTCCAGGGACAAGCGCCACTTCATCAAAACCGTAGCAACGGCGGGCTCTACGGTTTATTCCAATCCAGTCAGCCATTTGTCACAACCTCCATGCTTTCAATAGTTTATGTATTAAATAGCAAAAAGCTTGAAATATCTTGTAGGTATTAGTGTTATATAGTATTTATTTAGGGAAAAATGTCAACACAAAATCGACGACGAGACATTGACGAGAAATGCTCCAAGTCGTTGGGAGAGAATAAGAAGACTATTTAAATATAAACGTTATACTCAAAAGCCAAATCAGGGCAAAAAGAATAAAACACCCTGATCATCCCTGCCCTCCCATTTGACGCTCTATCGCCTTATGTTCTTGGTAAGCCAGCAACCACATCACGCCTGCCACAAGACAAGGGATAACAACGGTAACAATATCCAGAGGTTTCTTGCCTAACAGACAAAAAACAGCATAAAAAATCCCAAAGAGCGGTGATATGGATGCCGTAAACGGTGAACTGTCCCACTTGAAGTTCTGCGGCAAAGAAAGCATCCACGGCACAAACACCCACCACATTAAAAGGACAGTAACAAAAAATATCTTATTATTCCGGAATCGACTTAACCTGAAGAATTCCAAAAATCCTGCTAAAGCAGCCACATAAACACTTAACATCACAAAATAGACCACGCCATTGTAAAAGGAAGGCTTGAGTACCATTAAATACGGAAAGGAAAATAAAGCCCCAACGCCTATGTAAAGGGCTATGGCCCAAAAACTGCTTGCCCCATCGTCGAATATCCCCCCCCATTCCTTAACAGTCCCTTTTTTTAAAACGAAATACTTGGAACACTTGGAATAGATGGGCACACAAAAAAAGCTGACCATGGCTCCTACAACAACAAACAAAAGGGTGAACAAATACAGCTCCTGCTCTAGAAATTCACCAACAGTATAATGAGCATACCTGAAACTATTTTTTAAAGAGAGCACATCATCAACATGCGTGTAACTGGCGACAAAGAATCCTGTAATAATAAAGAAAAGGAAAATACAAAAACGAATAACATCCACCTTGGACCAGGCAGGGCTATTGGGCAAACAAAATATCCTTTTCATCCCATTGATGATCAAAAACAAAAGCGGCCCCTGGATCATGACCTGCACCATGATCAGCGGAAACTCCCATAAATAAAATCGGCCATTAAGAAAGTGGCTGGCCTGCTCCGGAGCAATGTACTGAAATGCGGCCAGTCCTAATAAATGAGAAAAGAAAGGTGACGAAGAACTTGAAACACAAAAGAACAAAAACGGTGCCCCGAACCAGAAAAATAGCAATAAAAGGCCGATCGACCCGCCTCGTTTCTTCTGAGTTGACAAAAGAGAGCTCATGGCCGCAATCGTATGAAAAAATACTCCGGATAGTATCAAAGATATATTCATTAACACAACCTGTGACATGCGGAAACCTGCCAAGAACGCAAAAGGCAATTCCAAGATAAGCAAAGCAAAGAAAATCCCCCATTCAAACCATGTGCTTCCGAATAGCAGTCCCATAATCTTACCATTGACCGGCTGCGGTGAATTTCGATGAAAGTCTAACGTTTCGCCAGTCCGCTCACGGGAAGCCATATGACTTGCGAACATCGCGCCCTGAAAAATAAGAACAAGAACCTGAGCTCCCACGATCACATAAAAACATGCCTGACAGAGTTCTATAAATTTTGTCACATGAAGGGAGATGCTAAAAAACGACAAAAACATAATGCTTAAAATCAATATCCCAAAACAGATCATAGGCACAGGACGGGCGCGTTCATACCAGCAGCTTAAAAAAAGCGCATTGTTTTTAAGATCCAGGGGATTCATGCGACCTCCTTTGCACCAACTTTTAAAAAGATATCTTCCACATCATCACTCTTCAAAGAACACTCGGCCAAACCAACACCTGTCGAAATAAGCAGTTTCAAAAATCGCGATGCCGCCTCCTCAGAATCCTGAAAATGAATGACATAGTTGAGCCGGTCTTTCACAACACACTCCTTGGCAATCCCCTCGGAAACCAAAAGTTTCTCCAGCACCACAAAGCCCTCTTCTTCTTTCGTAAATCGTATGATCAATTTCTGAGCAATACCTATCTTTCGACGGATCTCATCCAGGCTGCCATCCATGATAAGCTTGCCCTTCTCTAAGATGATGACGGAATCAACAAATTCACTCAGCTCAGAAAGGATATGACTGGAGATCAGGATCGTTGTGCCGTTGGCACCTGCCTCTCGCAAAAGATCCCGCATTTGCTTGCGGGCAATCGGATCCAATCCGCTTGCCGGTTCATCAAGAAGCAAAATATTAGGACTTACCTCCAGCGTTTTAGCCAACACGAGCCTCTGTCGCATCCCTCGTGATAATCCTTTAATGAATGACTCTTTCTTTGCGGTAAGATCACTCTTCGCCAACCATTTCTCAACATGACCCGCCCTCTCTTCAGCCTTCATCCCATAAGCCGCCGCAAAGACATCCAGGTATTCCCAAACCTTCAAATTTTCATAAACAGGCGAAAAGTCGGGCATATAACCCACCCGGGTTAAGGCCTTTTCGCGCTCCGTCTCCAAATTATGTCCGTTTAAGACGATCGTTCCGTGGGATGGCT
>JADGCU010000030.1 GCA_015228785.1 Candidatus Omnitrophota bacterium | reverse complement strand
GGCGCCGCGCCTTCCCATGTCAGGCCGACAGAAATGACAGGATAATCAATATTAGGAAGCTGGCTCACGCCCATACGGCTGTAGCTGACAAGACCAAAAAACATCAGGGCGGTCATGACCATCCAGGCAAAGACCGGATGACGAATGGATGTATCTGAAAGGCTCACGAGCTCCTCCTTTATTTCTTGTTATCCATGAAAGGGAGCGACGTCCCGCCCAAGGCGGGATGGTCTGTCTCCCCTGTAGCAACTTTTAAGGACCAATACGATCTGTAAAAATCAGCACGTCCCGCAATGAAATCCCGGCGAGACCCTTGAAGATCCTCAATGGCGGTCAGGATATCCAGCGAATTTACCAGGTTGTTTCTAAAATCCTTCAGCTGAAGATCATAATTCTTCTCAAAGGCCTCAACCGCCTTCTCGAGCGCTTTCACTCGGCGGGTGTTGGCCTGCCATTTGATATAGGCGCTCTTGATCTCCATCATAGCCATGCGTCGAACCCGGTCCAATCGAAGAACGGCCTGATTCTTCTGCGCCTTGGCCTGACGATATGTTCCGATATCCGTCGTTCCATTAAAGATCGGAACATTGACCGTCAACGTTGCATCCCAATCATTTCCCTCATACGTATCAGCGCGCTTGGTGTAGGCATTGGCCCCTAAAGAAATATTCGGCAAAAAGGATGACCTGGCAGATGTCATATTATTTTTGTAGGATGCCAACGCCTCTTGAGCCGCGATGACATCGGGACGCTTATCAACATTCTTGAGAAGTTTTTCGATAGATGGTTTCCATGCCGGAAGATCTTCCACGACCAGGCGATTAACGCTGCGACCGATCAGAAAAGATAAAAGCCCGGCAACGACTTCTTTCTGAGAACGCACACCCTCAAGATTCGCTTCGGCCTTTCTGAGTTTCGCTTCAGCGCTTGCGACCTCGGCCAGCCTGGACTTCCCGATGCTCTCACGTTTTTTCAGATCCTTCACCCGATCATGGAGGGCTTTTTGGATATCCCCGACAGCCTCTTCATCCTCCTGATAACTTAAATATAAATAAAAAGCATCAGACACATCGACAAAAAGAAGCTCCTTGGCTCGCCGAAGTTCAGCCTCACGCTGCTTACCGATATGCTTACTCGCAGATATCGCCGCAAACTCCTTGAAACCCGTAAATAACGGCTGGGTCAGGGTGAATTTGGCCTCAGGCGCATACTGATCTCCGTGACGCTGACCCGCCACATCCTGCCATTTTTCTGAATAAGCAAAAGCTACCTTGGGAAGTGCCGTGCTCAAGGACTGCAGCATCAATCCTTCCGTTTCTTTGATCAGTTCTTTCTGAATGCCGATCGTTTCACTGCGCTTAAGCGCCATCTGATAACAGTCCTTAAGCGTCAAACGATCCGCCGCATGGGCCAAACAGGGAAAAAGAAAAAGACCTAAAAATATGATTATCTTTCTCATAACGCCTCATTTATTTTTCTTAGTATCTCGAGATATTTTTCCGCATCGTCACGAGAGATCTTAGACAAAATCTCTGTCCATTGGTCGACAGCGGCCGATCGTAACTTACCGGCAATCTTCTTCCCTTCTGCCGTAAGCTCAACGATGACAGCACGGCGATCCGACTTGTCCTCGGAACGCACCGCATAGCCGGACGCCTGAAGCCGATCCACGATTCCCGTCGCTGTCGGAGCTGCCACCTTAAGCTCGTGCACGATATCAGATGTCCGCATAGGACCATTGTGAGAAAGAAACATTAAAACAAACATCTGAGCCGGCGGAATATCAGCGACCTGGGAAAGGTCCGCCAGGATCTTTCGCCCGATACGCGGGCCGATCATGGCAATTTCTTCAGCAATCTGCGACGGTGTTTTCATAGATAAGGCACTCCATTAGCCTGGCTAAAGGTTAGCATGGCTAATAAATATGTCAAGGCAGAAAAGAATTAAGACGTTGTGAACTCTGAGCCGTATTTGAGAAAAAAGGCCTTCTGGAAATCATCATAGCCATCCTGCTCAATGGCCTCACGAATGCGGCGCATAAGCTTGACGTAATAGCGGACATTATGGTAGGCGGCAAGCCTGAGCCCCAAAACCTCGCCGGCATTAAAAAGATGACGAATATAAGCACGGCTGTAATTCTTGCAGGCAACACAATCACATTCTGGATCCAAGGGACCAAAGTCTTCTTTAAATTGACCATTTCGAATCACGACCGTCCCCCGGTCTGTAAAACAGGTCCCGTAGCGACCATACCGCGTGGGGATCACGGTATCAAACATATCAATTCCCATGCCGACGGCCTTCACGATCTGATCCGGCATGCCGATCCCCATGAAATAACGCGGCTTATCCTGAGGCAGCATATCTACAACCCAGCTCAGAACCTCGAACATCTCTTTAACCGGCTCGCCGACCGAAACACCACCGATCGCATAACCATCCGTGTCGAGTGCGATCAACTCTCGGGCCGACTGTTCGCGAAGATCCCTGTAAGAGGAACCCTGGACGATCGAAAAAAGCCTCTGCCCTTTTTTATCCATGCCGGTCTTTAAGAAATGCTCTTTTGTCCGCCGGGCCCACATGGTTGTGCGCCTCACGGCCTCAGCTGCCGGTTCACGTTCACAAGGATAAGGAGAGCACTCATCAAGCGGCATCACCATATCTGAACCAAAAACAGCCTGAATATCCATAACGCGCTCGGGCGTCAGAAAATGCTTCAGCCCATCCAGGTGAGACTGGAACTCGACCCCTTCATCGCTAAGTTTTCGCCAATCCGTCAAACTGAAGACCTGATACCCGCCGCTGTCGGTGAGGATGGCCCTCTCCCAGCTCATGAACTTATGCAGGCCCCCGGCCTTCCCGATGATATCGAGACCCGGGCGCAGAAATAAATGATACGTATTGGAAAGCTCGATTTCGGAGCCCATTTCACGCAGGTCTTCCTGCGAAAGGGTCTTGACCGTCGCCTTGGTGCCGACCGGCATAAAGAACGGCGCCTGGATGTCACCGTGCGCCGTATGGATCACGCCACGCCGAGCCTTGCAACTTTTGTCTTTTTTAATGAAGGAATAGAAATCCATGGCGCCTAGTATGCCACAGATGGGTTTTCGGAGCAATCAAACAATGATCATTGCGTCCCCGTAACTATAAAATCTATATTTCTCCCGTACGGCTTGCTGATAGGCGCTGCGGACAAGGTCGAGCCCGGCAAAGGCAGAAACAAGCATCAGAAGAGTGCTGCGCGGCAAATGAAAATTCGTGATCAAAATATCCGTTAGCTTAAAATCAGATCCGGGATAAAGAAAAAGATCTGTCGCTCCTTGAGAATTTCCACTGCGCGCAAAGGATTCCAAAGTCCGGCAACTCGTCGTTCCCACCGCCACGATCTTTTGTCCCGACTTCTTCACTGCCGCGATTCTCTTCTCAACGCCTTCGGGGATCATATATTCCTCGCAATGCATCGGATGATCCAGAATATTCTCCGTCTCCACAGGCTTAAAAGTCCCATAATTGACATGAAGCGTCACCTCGGCAAACGAATGCCCCTGACGCTTTAAAGATGAGATCAACGTTTTTGAAAAATGAAGCCCGGCCGTAGGGGCCGCCACAGATCCCATACGCTTGGCATACACGGTCTGGTAAAATTCATGGTCCAATTTTTCATCCGGGCGCTTGATATATGGTGGCAGGGGGATATGACCAACTTTTTCTAATTTTTTTAGCACATCCGCATCTTCAAACCGTACGATCTTTTTTTCACGATCGACCAGCCGGCATTGAACACCATGAGAAAAGACCAACAACTCCCCTTCCTGAATCTTCTTCAAAGGCCTGAGCATAGCCTCAAAATGATGGTGATCAATCTGCTTCAGAAGAAAAACTTCGACCTCGCCACCCGTCCGGGACTTGGTTCCCAAAAGACGTGCCGGGATCACCTTACTGTTATTGACAACGAGCAGACTTTTCTGAGGAACATACTTCCCAATATTCTTAAAAACATCATGCGAAATCGCGCCTCTTGCACGATCTACAACAAGAAGCCTCGCCTCATCTCGCTTCGGAGACGGATATTGAGCAATGAGATTATCGGGAAGAACGTAATCAAAATCGGAAAGTTTCATAAAAGGCACTCAACACTCGAAAAACCTACCGGATCAGACCTGGCACCCGGAACATTCAAGTATTTTGTGTTCCTGAAGACCCCAGACACTCCCTAATCTTCGCCAGAAGCTTAGGCATATCAACCGGCTTTACAAAATAACCCTTCACGCCTTCGGAAAAAAAGATATCCTTCATTTCCGCATTAGCCGTGAGCATAACCACAGGAATTCTACTCGCACCAGGCAACATCTTTAATTCATTCATAAACTCAAAACCTGACATCTCGGGCATCTGGATATCTAGAACAATCAGATCCGGGGCCTCCTCCTTGACAGCCGCAATGCCCTCAAGACCGTCGTGTGCCGTCACAACGGCATAATTCTCATCCCGCAGACTAAAACGGATAAGGGTGGTGTTAAGGCGGTCATCATCAACGACCAGGATCTTTTTCTGCATTATGTCCTCCCTTTTCATCAAACAAAAGAATTGCGCAAGAACAACTGGCGACTATAATACAGGTAATTATGAATTTTCAAGAGATCATGAATAACGTTCGCCAGTGGGACAGCCGTTCGAGCCAATGGTTCGCACGGCATTTCTACGTTCTTTTCTTCGAAATCATCCTGATCGGCGTCTTCGTTTTTCTCTTTGCCAACATCATTTCGGTGATTAACATCAACGCCGACATCGACAAAAATACGATCATTGAGCGCCTTCTCCTCGCTCAAAATATCAGCACGCTCCTCATTCTTTTTCTCTTGATCATCAACTCGTTTCTCATGCTGTTTCTCTTCTCTGGCTTCTTACGGATCCGCAGCATCCTCAAAAACATGGATTTTAATCTCTCACGCCGCACGGCCGACAGACGCCACAACGATAACGATTAGCGATCATCCCCTTAAAAATACTCGTTACAAAACTCAGTAGCCCTGGCCTTTAGCGCATCGAACCAATCTTTAGGCTTACGGGTATCAAAAATATAACGTAAACTTCCTTTATAACCAGCCTCTGCAAGACTTGTCGCCATGGAATAAAGAGAAGAATTATTCAACCCTGGAATATTGCGCGCCATCGTCACGGGAAGGCCGATGGATGTTTCAACGCGCTCCATCAACCCCGTCAGAAGGGAACCTCCCCCAGCCATCACGATCCCCGACTTGATCTGTCCCTCATAACCGGAAGCCGCAATGGCATCCCGAATATGCTCAATGAACTGATTCACATCCTCATCAATGATCCCCGTGATCACAGAACGCCTGACCGGCACAAACCCCTGATCCTTTTTAATCAGGACCTCATCTCCCTCAGCGAGCGCCGGTTTTTCAGAAAGACGTACATATGTCTTTTTAACATCCTCTGCCAAATCAAAGGGGATCGTCATCTTCTCCGCAATTCGACGCGTCATCGTATCTCCGCCAAAGAACGCGAAACTAAAATGCTTAAGAAGCCCCTCCTTAAAAACAAGAATCGCCGTCTTTTTAGCACCAAAATCAACGAGAACAGATCCATCCACCCGATGACGTTTATCGAGAGCCGCCTCTGCTAAAACTTCCCCGTTATAAAAAATATGATTAACCTCATATCCTGCCTGCCGAATGGCCTTGGTAATATTCCTCAGGCGCGTGACATTCACAACGACAAGCAAGGTCTCCACCTCAATTTTGCGCCCATAAAGCCCCACAGGATTATTGGCGATATTCACATCATCGACCTTAAACTGTCTGACCAGATCACAAATGACCTCTTCATCCAGGCGCACCCCTAAAAGTCTCGCCTGATGACGGGCCGCCCTGACATCAGAGGGAACAATCACCTTATTGCCTCGTTCCGTCAACGGAATAACAGCCCGGCTCATCCTGGTTTCAACAAGGTCGCCGCCAATACCTAAATAAAGATCATGAAAACGAACTTTTGTCTTCTTCGTCAATCCCTCACAGACAGAACCAATAACGCTGGAAAACTCAGCAATATCATTGACCGACCTGTCCAAAAGACCTCGCGTATCTGCTTCATTCACGGCAAGCAATTCGAGATTCTCGGCATCATGAACTCGTGAAAGACATGCCTTGATCTTTTGCGAGCCAATATCAAGCCCACAGAAGATCCGCTCCTTAAAAAACTGCGACATCAATCTCTTCATCTGATTCATTTTTTCGTCTTCTTTTGCCCGATGACAGGTTGTTTAAATCGAAGATCAATATACTTAATCGCTGAAAGATCCAGATTCATACGGCCGACCATATTCGAAAACATGCGAAGCTCAACCAACGCGCGTTCTTGATCTAAAAAAATATCAAAAACACTCTTACCCTCTCCAAACACACAAATGATCTTCTCAGGATCATGAATATCCACAGAACGAAACCCGATGGCCATGAGCCCCTGATCTTTTCGAATCGCATCAATAATACTATAAACAAACGAAAGCCGCTCATCCCCGACGGGAACACCCGCAGCGACTTTAGAAGCCTTCAATCCTTTAATAACAGGAAATCCCGAAGTATCCTCACCAGGCGACCCCATGAACACCCCATCTCGTGACACGACAGTCGTTCGCCCCCCCATAAGGGCCAATGCCACCGGCTCTCGTTTAAACCCAAACACGAGGATCTCATCAGGAAATCTTCTGGTAATTTTAATCCCCCCGATCCGGGGATACTTAGAACGTACTTTTTCTTCAACATTAGCCAGGTCTACTGTAAAAATATTATGCCCTTTCATCTTCTCAAGCTCGGCAACGTTGACAACTCCCAAATCCTCAGGGATCACAATGTGGTCAATAGTAAACGTCTTGGCTCGATATAAGAATGAAGAAATCGCCTGGATAGCAAGAAAAAAGAAAACCAGAACAATAACCGCAATAAGTCCCCACCGCAGCGCATCAATGTTGACGGATAGAGGAATCTGTCTTCTTTTTACCATAAGCCATTTCAACGAGCGTTAAACACAGTTGCTGAAAATCCAAACCCGCTGCACGTGCGGCCTTGGGCAAAAGACTTTTTGCCGTAAATCCGGGGATCGTATTAATCTCGAGAACAAACGGAACATTCTTCTCATCCAGAAGGACATCCACGCGCCCGAATCCCTCACACCCCAGCGCCTCATAGGCCTTCACCGCCTCAAGCTGAACCGAACGCGCGACATCTGCTGATAATTTTGCCGGAACAAAATACTGTGTCGTCTGATCCTTATATTTTGCCTGAAAATCAAAGAAAGGATGCTGCCCACAGATCTCGACGATCGGAAGCGGCGTCACCCCCAGGATCCCGACCGTAAGCTCCCTCCCCCGAATACATTCCTGAACCAGGACATCCGGTCCGTACTCCCATGCCTTTTGAATTCCAGAAAGAAGTTCGCCTTCATCCTTGGCAAGATTCACACCAATGCTGGATCCTTCACACGCCGGCTTTACCACAAGCGGGTATCCCCCCAGCCCCCCTGTCAACGAAGAGAGATCAAAAGGCACATTGGCTTTCACAACCACGGTCTTGGGCGTCCGGATCCCTTTGATTTCAAATCGTTCCTGGGAAAGACATTTATTAAAAGCCAGCAAACTTGCAGATATTCCGCATCCGTTGTAAGGGATATGCAACTCTTCAAGAATACCCTGCAAAACGCCATCCTCTCCAAAGCGGCCGTGGAGCGCAATAAAAGCCACATCAATTTTTTCTGCCTTAATACATGTCTTGACCGTTTCACGATCTTCCGTTGTAAGGTCCAAAGGCTTAACCTGACACCCCGCCTCTGTAAGGGCCTTTAAAATTGCGGTCCCTGAGTTAATCGACACATCCCGCTCGGAGGAACATCCGCCCATAATAACGCCGATCTGCCCCAGGCGGCGGATCTCCTCTTTGGACCTGTTACGAACATACGGCAATCCTGCCAGGACCTGACGCTCTTCAAGCCGCTGAACAAGATCATCAGACACCTGTGTAATATCCCCGGCTCCCAAGGTGAGCACCAGATCCCCGGGATGAACCATCTTCATCAGATGATCAACGATCTCCTCTTTCTTAAGATACGTCAAATTTTTCTGCCTCTGGGCACGAATCTTATGGACAAACACCTCGATTGTGACACCATCGATAGGCTTTTCGCTCGCCGCATAAATATCGGTCAGAATCAAATAATCCGCAAGATTGAAACACGCCGAGAATTCATCCATCAAAAATTTTGTACGGGAATAACGGTGGGGCTGAAAAACCGTGATCAGGCGCTTTCGATCAAGGGCCTTTGCTGTTTGCAAGGTAGCCGCGATCTCGGTAGGGTGATGCCCATAATCATCAACAACAAGAACACCCCCGACATCACCTTTCTTCTGAAAGCGTCGCTTGACCCCCTCGAACTTCTTCAACGTCTCACGAATAACATCCGGTGATATCTTGAGCTCAAACCCTAAAGCAACGATAGAAAGAGAATTAAGAACATTATGCTTCCCCGGCACCGTAAGCTCAAATCGCCCCTGACTCTCTCCTTTATAAAAACATTCATACGAGGATCCACCGGCATCGCACTGAATATCACGCGCAATCCATTCATTATTATCGCCAAATCCGTATGTCGTAAAACGACGTCCCCCGGCCTCAACGATCTGCCTCAAATTCACATCATCACCACAGGAAATGATGACCCCGCACTGGACCGTACACTCCACAAACTTCGCGTACGCCTCCTTAATATTATCCCAGGTATGATAATAATCGACATGCTCAAAATCCATGTTCGTGATGATCGAAAAATGTGGCTTAAAGTACAGGAACGAACCATCGCTTTCATCAACTTCAGCCACGAAATGACGCCCGATTCCCAAATTGGCATTATATCCCTGGCCCACGATCCCGCCGATCGCGGTTGTCGGTTTAAGTTCTGCGTTAATGAGCAATAATGACGCCATCGATGAGGTCGTGGTCTTCCCGTGCGCGCCCCCTACCGTGATCCCTACCTCCTGATTCACCAGCTCGGCGAGAAGTTCCGCGCGCTTGAGGATCGGAATATGGCGCCTCACGGCCTCAAAAAATTCCGGATTGCTCGCCGATATGGCGGATGAATACACGACACACTCAGCCTGCTCGACATTCTTAATATGATGGTCAATAAAGATCGTGGCGCCCCGCTCACGCAACTGGCGAGTAAGCTCACTCTCTTTCTTGTCCGAACCACTCACCTGATAACCCTTGGCGAGCATCAGCAAGGCAAGATTCCCCATCCCCATCCCGCCGATGCCGATAAAATGATATCGTCTGATCTCTTTCTTAATATCTTTCTTCATTTTTCCAGGTAACCCCTCCAGGCCACATCCAAATCATTTAAGGTCTGATAAGCCATATACGACTTCTTAAACGCTGTCTCAAAACGCACCTCTTTCTTTAATTCATCACAAAGTCTTGAAAAACGATACTGCTCTCCCTCCTCGAGAAGAAAGCTCACAACACTGGCGGCCTCGGCATAAAAGATCTTCACAAGATCCGGATCAGAGCCCTTGCCTAACCGCATATCATGAAGGGCCGAGAGTGGAATAAAATGCCCTGTCTTCATGATCTGACGCACATCATCATCTGCCCCGAACCGCTTACCGCGCTCCTGATACATGGCCACCCCCTCCTCAAACCATAAAGGGATGTCCGCATCCGACCCTACATATTCACGAAAAATAATGTGTCCCAACTCGTGAGGCAAAACACTGTCAAAAAAACCACTCGCCGAAGGATATGTCGATATCGTCCTGTTCTGCGTTGACACAATGCCTGCTGACCAATCATACCCCGAGGACTGTTTATAATCATCCGCATTATCATAAATATAAATCTTAACGCGATCTTCCCAAATCCATCCCTGGTATCGTGTGATTCCCAGAGTTGTCGTCGTCTTCTCGTAAATCTGCTCCGCGGACTCAAGGGCATTTTGAACAAATCCCGAAGGAGCATTCTTGCTGTAGACAATAAAATGATCACTTTGTTGCTCAGACCACTCCTCGGAGCATGCCCCCGAGACGATCACCATCAGCCAACACACAAAAAGAAAAGCCTGCTTAACCATTTTCGAGGCGATCAACCTCATCGGCCAGCCGAATGACAGCATCCGAGGCAAAATCGTCCTTTAACTTCTCCCGATTTTCCTCCCGAGAAGATTTTCCCTGGAGTAATAAAAAAATCTTATCGCGGAGGATATCCCCATTCAAGTCTTTTTCCTCAATTATTACCCCTGTCTTATAACGTTCCAAAACGCGGGCATTAGCGATCTGATGATTTTTCGCATACGGATAAGGGATCAAAACGGCCGGAATCCCCAAAAGCCCCACTTCCGTGACCGTCCCCGCCCCAGAACGACCAATGACAACATCCGCAACCGAATAGGCCTCAGCCATATTATCTGAATAAGCCCGAATAAAGGCCGTAACAGGCAACATGCTGTAACGCGCCTTGACTCCATCAAAAGAACTATGCCCCGTCAAATGGATCACCTGCCATGATGCCCCTTTCGACAGTCCAGAGAGCGCATTAAGAAAAGCCTCGTTGATCGCTTTCGCCCCCTGACTTCCACCGAACACCAGAATGGTCTTCTGTCCCTCTTTGAAACCAAACGACTCTAAGATCTCACCCCGACGCCGAGAACACGATAAAGGCCTCAAAGGACATCCTGTCCAGACCGTTTTTCCTTTCGGGAAACACCTCTGTGCATCCTTAAACGTCACGGCAATGCGACGAACAAATTTTGAAAGAACCTTATTAGCAAACCCCGGAATTGCGTTCTGCTCATGAATCATCGTCCTTTTTCCCAGAACCGCACCTGCTGCGACTGACGAAAAAGAACTATACCCGCCAAAACCCAAGACAACCTGTGGACGATAACGCATAACGATCGCCGCACCAACAAAAAAATTCTTGATCAAATAGCCCAGGGCGATCAATGCCTGGAGGGGGCCTTTTGAAACAATGCCACGCGCTTGAATATCAACAAATGTAAAACCAGCATCTTTGATCTTCTCCCCCGCTGCGCCAAACTTGCCCATAAAAAGAACATCCCAGCCACGGCCTTTCAGTTCCTGCGCCGTCACCAGCGCTGGATAAATATGCCCGCCCGTACCACCTGTGGCCATAAGGATCTTTTTCATACCAACACATTCTCGTTTAACAGAAAAATTCTTTTAGCTCCCTAAATCATGGGCGCGCGCGATGTTCAGCAATAACCCGATCGCGGCCATATTAAAAATAAGCGCAGACCCCCCGTAACTGATAAATGGTAACGGCAGGCCCTTGGTAGGAAGAGCGCCTATGCTAACTCCCACATTAACCATCACCTGAATACTGATCATGACCAATATCCCAAAGGCAATGTAATACCCGAAAGGATCAACCGTGTGCTTGAGAATCTTGACCCCGTGCCAGATCAACATCCCAAAGAGAACAATAAGAACCACCGCCCCCAAAAAACCAAGCTCTTCTCCAATGATCGAGAAAATGAAATCTGTATGGGCCGCTGGAAGATAGAAAAGTTTCTGCTGACTCTGTCCCAAACCAACGCCCCAAAATCCACCAGAACCGAGCGCGATCTGCGATTGAGAGAGCTGAAAACCCGCACCCTGGGGATCATCCCACGGGTTCATGAAAGACACGATACGCCGGATGCGATACGGCTCCGCCAGGACCAGAAAAACAAAGACCGGGATCGCCATGATAAAGATAGACAGACCGTGCTTGATCTTTGCCCCCGCGGCAAAGAGCATACACAGTGTGATCGCAAAAATAAGAACCGTATTTCCCAAATCCGGCTGCTTGATGATCAAGACACACAAGACCCCCATCACCAGCATGACAGGAATAAATCCTTTGGCCAAAGAACGGACATCACTCTTTTTGCGGGCAAAGAAATCAGCAAGATAAATAATGAGAACAGGCTTGGCTAATTCCGAGGGCTGGAAATTGATCGGCCCCAGGCTGAACCACCGCCTGGCACCTGATGTGATCTTCCCGATATGCGGGATCAAAACAAGGATTAAAAGAATGATCACAAGCCCCAAGAGCGGTTTGGCGTATTTCTGCAATTGCCGGTAATCAAAGGTCATACAAAAAAACATAAACCCCGCCCCGATCACCAGGAACATAAGATGCCGGATCAGGAAATAAGAAGAATTCTTCATGACCTCAAGCGCATAGACGCCGCTCGAACTGTAGATCATGACCGTCCCGAAACAGATCAGGATCACGAACGTCATAAAAAGCGATATCCGCGTTTCACGCATAAATTACAACCCCGTTACGATTTCTTTGAAAACCTGACCCCGATGCTCAAAATTGCTAAACATGTCAAAGCTGGCGAACATGGGCGTTAAAAGCACTCTATCCCCGGAAGATGCCTGCGCACGCGCCGAACGCACGGCCTCAGCCATATCCGTTTGGTCCTCCAGCGGCACAACACCTTCAAAAGCCTTATGCAATTTCTGGCGAACAATATCCTCACGTGTAAGAACGATCATCTTCTTCACCTTCTGGCGTGCCAGCGGAATAACGGCCGAAAAATCAATCTCCCCTTTATCATGACCGCCCGCGATCATGATGATCGGTCCCGGCAAAAGCGAAAGCGCCCATGCCCCCGATTCCGCTGTCGTGGCCTTGGAATCATTAATGTAGGTCACGCCATCCAGAACCCGAACTTTCTCAGTCCGATGCTCAACGCCAGGAAAAGTATCAAAAACATTCTGCGCAGCGGTCTCAGACACACCAAATATTTTTCCCACCTCAAGAACAGCCAAATGATCAGGATTTACCGATTCTCCAGGCTTATTAAAGAACCTGACCTGCGAGCACAACTTAGTGCCCAAGGAACGCACCAATTCATCACGATCATTCAAGACCGCAAAATCACCAGGAGTCTGATTCATAAAAAGACGCTTTTTAGCGTCAAAATAATCCTGCATCGTCGGATGCCGATCAAGGTGATTCTTGCTGAAATTCAAAAGAACCGCGACATACGGCCGAAATGTCTCACACAATTCAAGCTGAAACGAGCTGATCTCAACAACAAAAATATCAACATCAGGCTCCAAGACTCGAGCAGAGAACGGTGTCCCCACATTCCCGCACAGACAGGCCCGCTTACCGCTAGCCTCAAGAATCCTCGTAATAAGCGTCACGGTCGTCGTCTTCCCATTAGACCCCGTCACCGCAACAACAGGCTTTTTACAAAACCGCCACGCAAATTCGATCTCGCCCATCACAGGGATACCCGCCGCACGCGCCCACTCCAACGGCGGCGCGTCCTTCCAAACACCAGGACTCGCAACGATCAGATCGCTCGCTGTCACAAACTCTTTGGTATGCCCGCCAAACTCGATCTCAACACAACGGCGATCTTTAAGTCCCACAAGCGCCTTCTCAATTTTTTCAAGAGGTTGATTATCTGAAATTCGGGCAAGACCACCCAAAACCTGAACCAAATTGGCCGCCGCGATCCCACTCTTCGCCGCGCCGATAATAGTGACTTTCTTACCTTTTAATTCCATATCAAACCTTGACTCTCTTTGCGCATCAGGTATACTTTTAATGACAAGTAAATCCCTGTGCGTGGGCTTCCGGATGGTTGCTCGTAAATAGCGCTCAGGGTTTTGTCTTTTTATCCTTCACGCAAATAAAGAATTTTCCTCAAAAATCTTCTCTTTAATCATATTGTAATAAGCTTCATCCCCGAACTCATACTTTCTAAATATTGCCCAACTCACAAAATCAACCACCTGCAGCGCCTTCTCTTCTGCCGGAGTCTTAACAACCACCTCCAAACGAACCCCATGAACACTATCCGCCTGCCTATTCAAATAATCTGCAAAATTTACGTTCAAAAATCTGTTCGTCTCCCTCTTCGACGCGACCAGTATCAGGTCTGCGGGCAATGTCATTTTCCGGGAAAAGATCCTGTCCAAAAGAATATTTGTCACATAGTTATAGAGCACGTGTTTCTCATCCTGAAGCCGCGTATAAACCTTTCGTTTGTTCAAGCAGATCGCCATCACACGGACATCCTGACTGACCAACAACCTGAATAGTCGCTGACGGGTCACGGGCTTTTCCTTGCTGCAATGAAGAACGCCACTCCTGCGCCGCGCTGTTAAAGGCAAAGAACCATGCACCTTTCTGGCGATTTTCTCAATAGGTCGCCTAGAATCAGCAAAAAGACAAGTCACGATAAAATACTTTGAGGTTCGCTGTTTACCAAAGTCAAACCCGAGGCATCCTGACTCATCCATAAACAAATAGGCCATCTATTTCATTCCCGTTACCGCGCCCATAATGGTAACCTTTTTACCTTTTAATTCCATATCAACCCTTGCTATGATTTCTCCGGTAACAATAACAATCGACCGCTACCGCTCTTTTCCAAATTTCTTCCAGTCTGCAATCTCGGCCAGTTCATCAATCTTGTCTTCCAGTATCGTCAACGCGGCAAGCTCCTGTTGATCCGCCGACTCACACCCATGATAATGAACAATCTCTTTTGTTCTCTCCCCCTTCGTCACAGCTATCTTCACCGTCGGATTATCTACCCCCTCGAAACAGTCATACCGGCCATCTAATCCAAAAAAGTTGGCGTTATATACCTCCGTGAACATGAACTCCACGTTCTTTTGAGGGATTGTTTTAGCATGCGGCCCCTTCGCGTTCACAAATTTATCCCCAATGAATTCGATCTTGCCATCAGCATAAATCGTCAACTTATAAGCCGGACACAATCCAAAGCACCGGCTTCTTTCCAGAATGATTTTTGAATTGGCCGGCACGACCATCCTTCGCTGCTCTGCAAACGATAAAGAACCCACCACAAGAAACCCCAATAAAACAATCAGCATTTTCTTGTTCATATTTTTCCTTCCCGACATTTCCCTGCACATTTAAAACAGTCTTACTACGCCAGAAGCACCGATAAAACATCGCCTTTATGCGGCGTGCGCTACTGGAAAATAAACTTTGAAAACCACGCCTTCTCCTTTTTTGCCTTCGACCTCGATCTTTCCATGATGACTCGCGATGATCCCCTGACTGATCGACAATCCCAATCCCGTTCCTTTGCCAACTTCTTTTGTCGTAAAGAACGGCTCAAAGATCTTCTTGATATCATCCTCACTCAGGCCCATCCCATTATCCGCAAAAGTGACAAGTACTGTATCCGATCCCTTTTGATACGTCCCTGAGATCACAAGGCTTGCGTGATAATCAAACATAGGCAATGCCAATGCCTTGATCTGCCTTTGTTTCTCGTCCATGGAATCACGGGCATTGCTGATGAAATTGATCCACACCTGCTCGATCTGATGAAGGTCCCCCATCACCTGGGGCAATTGAGGGTCGATCGTCTTTTCCACCTCGATCCCGTGGATCCTCAACTGCTCGCCCATCAACGTCAAGGCAGAATCAACGGTCTCAGAAAGATCAACCTCTGTAAATTTCATCGAACCCTGACGGGCATAGTCTCGCACATGCTTGATCGTCTTGGTCATCCTCTGAACGCTGACCTCGATGTCCTTGATCCCGGCCTCCAGCTTATCTCCGGACAAGATGTTTTTTTCTATAAGTTTACGAAAATAAGTAATGACCAGGGCAATGCCGCCCAAGGGCTGGTTGATCTCATGCGCCATGCCGGCGGCTATTTCTCCCAATGTCGCCAACTTATCGCTCTGCACGATCTGCAGCTTCATATTGTTCAAATCTTCTTCCGTCTTCTTACGCTCGGTGATGTCTTCAGAAATGCCTAACAGAAATTTCGCAGTCCCATCAGCCCCCCGGAGACAAACCTTGCGGGTATGAAGCAACCGCTCGCCTTTCTTCGCTGTCTGGATAGATTCTTGCGGGATATCCAATATACCCGCTTCTCCGTCAAGCACTTCCCTGTCCTTAGCCATAAAAAAGGACGCCTGTTCGGATGGAAAAAAGTCCAGGTCGCTCTTACCAATCAAGCCTTTGCGGTCATAGCCAAGAAGTTCCTCACCTGCACGATTAAATAGAACAAAACGCAAACCTTCCGCTTCTTTGAGAAAAACCATAAACGGGATATTCTCAACGATCGCCTCTACAAAAGCTTTCGACCCCTGAAGTTCCTCCTCCATCTTCTTTCGTTCTGTGATATTTTCGATCTGAGAAATAAAATACAAGGGAGTTCCGCCACTATCACGCACCAACGCAACCGCCAACAAAACCCAGACAATAGCCCCATTTTTATGGAAATACCTTTTTTCCAACATATAGGACTGAATTTCCCCACTGATCATTTGGCGAACATAGCTCAAATCAAGATCAAGATCCTTAGGATGGGTGATGTCCTGGAATGTTTTTAACAAAAGCTCCTCTTGTGAATACCCAAGCATGGAAGAGACCTTGGAATTAACCCGCACCCACCGACCCTCTAGAGAAACAATCGCCATCCCGATGGCGGAACACGTAAATACATTCTTAAACTGCTCTTCACTTTCCCGCAGCGCATCTTCCGCCTTCCTGCGCTCGGTGATATCGTGAATTGAGCCCACCAGGAATCTTGCCCCGGACTGTTCGATGAAACGCATCTTTCTGGTAATGATGATTCGCGTGAGGCCATTCACCGTCAGCGTTTCTTCGCGCACATCGGGAACGCCAGTATCAAGGACCCCTCGGTCGACTGCGAGAAAATGCTGCCTTTCATTTTCCGGAACGTTCTCCGCAAGAGTATGGCCTATCACGGCCTTTTCATCCAGGCCAAACATGTCATAAAAGGCCTGATTGGCGAGAATAATGCGATGATCGTTGTCCTTGACGAATATGGGCTCCCCGACCGTGTCGAGAATGATCCTGAGGCGTTTCTGCTCATCGCGCCGAACAGTTTCCGCCTTCCTGCGCTCGGTAATGTCGCGACAAAGCGATACGATGCGCAAGGCCTCGCCCTCACCTTCCACCTTCGCGTTAATCTCGACGAACGTGATCCTGCCGTTTTTGTCAGCATATTCAGTGATGAAGCCAAAAATGTGCCCATCTTTTGCGCACTGGGCCACGGCCTCGGCATTGCGGACCTTCGCATGCTCGGCCGTCCACTCAACGACGCTCCGTCCCAAAATCTCGCACAACTCCGCATAACCAGTCAGGCGAACGTATTCCTGATTTGCATCCACAACCCGGCCCTGACCGTCCAGAATCAGGTATCCGGTTCGCGTCATCTCAACAAGTAAGCGGTACTTGGCCTCGCTCTCCTTGAGAGCATCCGTCTTCTTACGCTCGTTGTCCCCTAGCTCAAGGTCCGCTATCCGTTTGTTCAGCCGCTTTATTTCTTTTAGCAACTCTTCTTTGGTTTTATTTTTCTCTGCCATAAGGACCTGCATAATTTAGTGGACACCTGTTTTAAAAAAACTTACCTTCACGCCGCCATCCGAACCGCAAGACCAGCGACCTTCATCGCCCACCCTTGCCCAGTTCTTTCTCGATCTCGGCAATCGTCGGCAGGATCGACTTCAATGTCTTTGGTAAAGACTGTGTGAGCTTATACTCCGAAACCCCCATAGGCTTATGAATATCGCTTAACGCATATTCGGCAACCATTTTATCCCGATTCTTACAAAGCAAAAGCCCAATGGTCGGCAAATCGCCATCCTTGCGCAACTGACTGTCCACGGCCTTGATATAAAAGTTGAGCTTGCCTGCGTACTCCGGCTCAAAATCTCCAGTCTTCAATTCAACAACAACATAGCAATGCAGATAGGTATGATAAAAAAGAAGGTCAACAAAGAACTCCCGGCTTCCGACCTGTACAGGCACTTGTCTTCCAATAAACGCGAACCCTGCCCCCAACTCCAGAAGAAAACGCATCAGATGATCGATAAGCTTGTTCTCCAGATCGCGTTCGTCATGGTCTGCAGAGATATTCAAAAAATCAAAAATATACGGATCTTTGAGCATCTGACGCGCAAGATCAGACTGGGATCGGGGAAGCGTAGCCGGAAAATTCGTGACCGCCCTGCCTTCCCGCTTGTGCAAACCGCTTTCCATCTGATGAACAAGAACACTTCGACTCCAATTATGAACAGAAGTTTTTTGCACATAGAAAAGCGCGTCTTGAACATGACGACACCTGGAAATGATGGCAATATTATGTCCCCAAGGAATGCGCGTAATTTGGGCAACAACTTGTTGCCCAATTGCCCGTCCATTACCAAAAAACAAATACCATTGACGAATATATTTCAAATTGCGTTCCGAGAATCCCTTCATATCGGGGAACTCTCCCATCAAATCTTTACTAAGTTGAAGCAAAAGACCATCTCCCCATTTAGCATTCTTTTGCCTAGCAACAATGTCCGCTCCAATACCCAAATATAATTTAAGCAACTCGGTATTAACGCTCAATGCTGCTTTGATCTGGGCGCTACGAACCCTTTCTTTAATATCCGCCAACCAGTTTTTATATCCTTTATCAAAAACCAGATCGGACTTCATATTCACGCCCTTTCATATCCCTTATGATCCCTCGCCCCTTCACCCCGCCATTCGAACCGCAAGGCCTTCGTCGAGAAGCTGCTGATTAAGCCAGATCCCGACGGAAACGATCTCATTCACCGCTGTCGCACCGTCTTTGTACAAAACATCAACCACAAACCGCCCGTAGATATCGGTCCGGTACGATTTAACAATGACCGGCGTTCCGACCGGCAGGAGCCCTGCCACAAATTTTTTTGCCTTCTCGCCCTCAGGCGTTCCCAGCTCAGGCGTATTGATCCCGCGCAAACGGAGCTTTTCTCTGACGGAGGCGCCAAACCCAAGATCCAAAACGACAAGGAGCGTATCGCCATCCACCACCCGCTCCACCTTCGCCGCGTAAACATAAGATGGCTTGGGCGTAAGCGTCGCATCCCTGGCCTCTTTTTCAGAAACAGCTAGCGAAACAAAAAACCCGCAATCCAAAAGAACATCCCTCTCCGCCACCCTGTAAAAAGCTGCCTCTTTCCCCGTCACTTCCCGAAAAGTCAGAAGCCGAAGGTCTGCCGGACGTTTCAAAGGCGGAAGGCTTTCTTCCAACGCCCTGTCTTTTTTAACAACAGCCTCGCCTGCCGTCTCTTCACGAACAACCTTACGAAGCTCCTCCTTGCTCAAACCCTGCTTCAAAACCTTCTTTTCAATAGCGCGCCGCTTTTTATCATTCGCGATCGGAAGAAGCTCAACATGATCGCTCCAAGTCAATTGGCTCGCTGGCGAGCCTTTTGGATACCGAAGATAAAACTTCTTCATCCGTTTCAAATTCGGCAACGAAAATCCTGCGCCGTATTTGCGAACCATGTCATCGGAAATCTTCTGAACCAGCCCTGTTCCATACTCAGCCTTGACCGCGCCGTCCTGTTCCACCTCCACGATCCTCTGCCCGATCTGCCAGTAGGCGGCAACCAGGGCCTTACGCGCGCCTTCATAAAGACCGGAAATGTCGTCGATCAATCGATCGTATGTCGAGCGGACTGCAACATTCGGCATCACACGGCCCTCTTATCCCTGCCTCTCGTCTCTTGCCTCTTGTCTCTCGTCTCTTCTACCTGATCTTCAACGTCGTCAAACTCAACAACGCCAAGATGATCCCCACGATCCAAAAACGGATCACGATCTTATTTTCCTTCCAATTGATTTTCTGCAAATGATGGTGATACGGCGCACACAAAAAGATGCGTTTTCCTGTCAGCTTGAAAGACGCAACCTGGATCATAACCGAGATCGCCTCCCATGCGAAAACACCGCCCACCATAAATAACAAAAACTCTTTCTTGATAAAGACCGCGATGATCCCCAGCGTCCCGCCCAAAGAAAGCGCGCCCACATCCCCCATAAAAACAGATGCCGGATAGCAGTTAAACCACAAAAACCCCAGACTGGCCCCCACAATGGCCGCACAAAAGATCGTTAATTCCCCCGCTCCGGGAATGTAGGGAATAAAAAGATACTGGCTCAAATTAACGTTTCCCGTCACATAACACATAAAACTAAGGGCGATCGCCACCATCAAGGTGCAGCCAATGGCAAGGCCATCCAACCCATCCGTCAGATTGACCGCATTGGACGTTCCGACAACAATGATCATAACCAAGACTACATAAAAAGCCCCGAGATCTATAATAAGATTCTTTAAAAATGGAATATCAAGAACAGTTGACACTCCTGGCTGGGTATAAATATACAGGCTCACAATAGCCGCCAACACAAGCTGCCAGAGAAGCTTCGTCCTTGAAGCCATCCCCCCTGCACATTTACCGGATATCTTCAAGTAATCATCAATGAACCCGAGCACCGCCAGCCAAAGCATGGTAAAAATCGTGAGCAGAATATATGAATTACCCAAGTCGGCCCACAAAAGAACTGAAGCCAGAATGCTCCCGATAATGAGGATCCCTCCCATCGTGGGAATATCACGCTTAGATTCCAGGTGCTCGCTTCCCAAAACATCCTGACGAGCCCCCCCAACAGGCTTTTCACCCAGATTCCATTCCTTAAGTTTCCGGATAAACCACGGCCCGACAATAATACAGATAAGAAAGGTGGTCACCGCGGCAAGCCCCGCGCGAAAAGTAATGTACTTGAAAATATTTAACGCAGAAAATTCGTAACGGAACTGAGACAGATAGTAAAACATTTAGACTCCCGTCATTTTTCCTCATTCCCTCCTTAGAAGGAAATGACGAGGCTCGTCCCTCTTCAGGCGGGACGGCCCTTGTTCAAATGTTCCAACAACCCTACGACAACGCTTTCCATGCGCATCCCGCGCGATCCTTTAACCAAGACAATATCACCGAACTGGACTTGATCTCGAAGGGCCAAGATAATATCTTCTTTTTTGTCAAAATACCTGGCTTCCACACTCGAATTCTTTGCCCGGGCCATCGAGCCGATCAGGCTCGCCCATCGTCCCGTTGCAAAGATCGTATCAACCCCGCTTTGGGCCGCAAGCTCACCGATCTCGGCGTGAAGAACATCAGAGGCCTCTCCCAATTCCAGCATATCAGCCGCAACAAGGAACACGCGACCCTTACGTGGTAACAAAGACAAGGTCCGAAGCGCATTACGATAAGAAACCGGATTTGCGTTATACGTGTCATCAATGACCGTGACGCCACTCGCCAGATGAAAACATTGCCGGCCCTTGGCTGGATCGGTATTCAAAAGACCTTCACGAATATCATCAAAACTGACACGAAACAAAGAACCACACACCACAGCCGCCAAGGCATTGAGAATATTTCCCCACACAGGGGCTTTCAGCTTGATTGTTTCTCCCCCTTCAAGCGTAACAATAAGACCACCCTTTTCGCTGTGAACCGCCTTGGCCTTCACATCAGCCTTGTTATCGATCGCATACGTCGTGATATTCTGTGAGAGTTTCTTCTTCTTTAGATTCCTCAATAGCGGATCATCCGCATTAAAGATCACCTTTCCATTCTTAGGCAGGTAATCAATCATCGTCACCTTCTCCTTAAAAACACCCTCGGGACTTCCCAGTCCGGCGAGATGCGAGGCCCCGACATTGGTAAAGACCGCCACGGTCGGCCGAACAATATCAGCAAGATACGCGATCTCCCCAAAGTGATTCGTCCCCAGCTCCAAGACCGCGATCTCATGATCCTTGGTCAATTGAAGCAGTGTCATGGGAACTCCAATATGATTGTTCTCTGTCCCCTTGTTGAAAAGGACCCGGTATTTCTTCCCGAGAACAGAAGCAATGAATTCCTTCGTCGACGTCTTCCCAGCGCTGCCGGTAATGCCGATGACCGGGATCTTAAAACGCTTGCGATGAAAACGCGCAATAGCCCCCAGGGCTTTTACCGTGTCCTCCACAACAATAACGACGGCATTCTCGGCATCCGCCACATTGGCATGATCAACCATAACCGCCCCCGCCCCCGCCTGAACGGCCTGGCCGATAAAATTATGCCCATCGAAATTATCTCCTTTAATCGCCACAAAGAGATTCCCTTTTGTAATCTTACGGGTATCTGTCGAAATGCCACTGACTCGAAAAGACCCAGACCCGCTCAACAGCTTTCCCTTTGTTGCCATCACGATCTCATCTATACTCAACATCTCTCAATCCTTTTCATTTTCTCCTTCAAAAGTCTCACCACGATATCTTTCTCCACAAAATCAATCGTTTTATCCTTGAGAACCTGATAAGTTTCATGCCCCTTCCCCGCCAAAAGCACAATGTCATTCTTATCAGCAAGATCCAAAGCCCGCTCAATCGCCTTCTCACGATCAACAACGATCTCGTAGGTCTTCTTTGAAAACCCAGGAACAATTTCTGCGATAATAGCCTCAGGATCTTCAGTGCGCGGATTATCAGATGTCAAGATTGAAAGATCGGCTAACTCACAGGCGACCTGCCCCATCCTCGGACGTTTGGTCCTGTCGCGGTCCCCACCACAGCCAAACACCGCGATAATCTTATGATGCTTCACCGCCTGAAGACTCTGAAGGACATTCTTGAGGCCATCATCCGTATGCGCATAATCAATAAAAAGAAAAAAATCCTGCCCCTCCTCGACCCGTTCCAGGCGACCAGGAACCCAACGCAGCGACTCAATCCCTTCCTTGATCTTTTCCGGTGGGAAGCCTTCACCCAACCCGGCTGCGAAAGCAGCCAGAATATTGTAAACATTGTGAAGCCCGATGAAACCGGTACGCAAAACAATCTTCTCGTCAAAAAATCTGATCACAATACGGCTTCCGGTCAGATCGAATGCTTCGACCTCAGCCTGCACATCGCTTGCTGTCGTGATCCCGTAAGTAATGACCCGTGCCGTCGTCATCCCCGCCAAACGCTGACCATAGCTGTCATCATTATTGATGACCGCCCACGCCTTTTTTCCAAGTCCCGTAAACAATCGACTCTTGGCCTGAAAATATTCCTCCATGGTCCCATGATAATCCAGATGATCACCCGTCAAATTAGTAAAGATAGCTCCCCGAAAATCGATCAAGTCCACCCGTCCCTGATGAAGAGCATGGGAAGAAACCTCCATCACACCATAATCAATCCCGGCCTTCCTCAGATCATGAAGAAAGATCTGATTATCCAGCATGCCGGGTGTCGTATTTTTAGAAGGGATCACCTTGCCACCGACACGGGAATTGACCGTCCCGACAACGCCCGCCGATCGTCCCATCACCGCAAGGATCGACTCCAAAAAATACGTGATCGTTGTTTTGCCATTGGTCCCGGTCACCCCGATCATGCGAACATAATCTGAGGGGCGCCCGTAAAAATTGGAAACAATCCCGCGAAAGACTTTCCGCGGATCTGAGACTTTCAAAAAACACACCGTCGTAAAGCGCTTTTCCCACTGAGAAGAGGCTCCCTCGCTTATCAAAATCACCCGCGCGCCCTTCTCAACGGCCTGAGGAATAAAATTCTCACCGCAAACACTCGGCCCTGAGAAAACAGCGAAAAGACTTCCCGGCGTAACACGCCTGGAATCATCCCAGATGGCCGAGACTTCAAGGTCCGCAAAACGTCCTGACAACGCTGGATCAACACCTGAAACAAGATCCCCCAAACGCATGACCTACATCCCCTTTCGACTCGCCAGATACCGCAAGGAATTCTCGACGATTTCTTTAAAGGCCGGCCCCGCCACAACACCGCCATAATAGGCGGGGTGCGGCTCATCAAAAGTGAGCACAATGGCCAGCTTGGCATCATCCACAGGTGCAAATCCGATAAAAGAAGACATGAACGCACTGTGCGAATACATGCCATTGACAACTTTCTGCGCCGTCCCGGTCTTTCCCCCCGCTGTAATATCCTTCATCTTGACCTGTGTCGCGGTCCCGTTCTCAACAACACCCTGTAAAATAGAACGCAGCCGCTGTGCAGTCGCCTCTTTCATGACGCGCGTCAAAATCTGCGGACGATGCTCATTAGAAATTTCACCCGATGGGCTCTTAATATGCTTGATAAAATACGGCTTCATCATCACCCCGTTATTAGCAATCGCCGCAATGGCTGTCACCAACTGGACCGCTGTGACCGTGACCTCTTGCCCAATGGGGACAGCCCCGATGGAGGTCTTGGACCATCTGCCCACAGGCTTGAG
>JADGCU010000087.1 GCA_015228785.1 Candidatus Omnitrophota bacterium | reverse complement strand
GAGACAGCTTTGGGATCTGGGTGTTCGTAAAGAGAATGTTTTTGATTGCTGTCAGGATACGTTTTCAGACCTTGGGTATCATTCTTATCGTCGGGACGGGGAAAAGGCCGGGCGGATGATTAATGTGATCATGATGAAGTAGTCAAACGGGAGAAGGGATGATGACACCTATTGTTGTTTTGATTACTGCCAAGAATTCTTTAGAGGCCAGAAAGATTGCCAAGGTCATTGTTCGTAAAAAGATGGCGGCCTGTTGTAATATTCTTCCTGCGATCCGTTCGATTTATCAGTGGGAAGGGAAATTGTGCGATGATGCCGAAGTGTTGATGATCGTGAAAACCACGCGAAACAGATTTCCTGCGCTTGAGAAGGAAGTCAAGGCGTTGCACAGTTATTCTGTTCCAGAGATCATTGCCCTGCCCATTGTGTTGGGAAGTAAGCCCTACGTGAGATGGCTTGGCCAATCTGTGGGCAATCCTTAGAGGCGCTTTCCTTGTTTCTTGGGTTTATCTAAATAATTTTCCAGCTTAGCTTTTTCTCTGATGTCTTTGATGACTTTGTTCATCGTGGAAACGCGTTGCTCTTCAAAAAGCGTTGTCGCGAAATCTTTTTTGACCTCTTCAAATTTCTTTTCATCCAAGGGCTGTGAGGCTTCCCAATAGATAATGACCGGCCCCTTCGCGGTCATGACGACTTTACTGAGGCGCTTGTCTTTAGTGAGTTCTGCTGTCGCATCTTGGAAGTCGCTTGAGATTCCGATCTCGGGGATATAGTCGCCTTGTATCAGAAAGGGCGTTTTCTTCGTTTCCAGTTTTAGATCGCTAGCCGCAAGGTCAAAGGTCATGCCTTGGGCCAGTTTCTGTTCAAAGGAGGTGACCAGTTCGGTTCCTTGCGCCTTGGCGAGTTCCGAGGCTTTTTCTGACATGATTTGCTGTGTTACGAGAGGTTTCGCTTCTTCAAAGGTGAGGATCGCGGCTGGTTTCAGATCTGTGACTTTGAGGATTTGGATTCCAGCTATAGCATCCGTGGGTGGCAGGATGTCGCCTTTCTTGGCCTCGAATATCTTTTGAAGGAAGTCAAGGGACCAGCCTTGGGTAATATCGGGATTATCGATAGAAAAGAAATCGGTCTCTTTGACAACAAGGCCTTCGGCTTTAGCGGTTTCATCGAAATTAGCGCCTTGGGCGAGTTTCTGGGAAAGGATGTTGGCTTTACTGCGAGCGGATGTTTTCTCTTCATCCGTCGCTTTTTCGCCGAGTCGCAGGGTCATGTAGGAAACTTTGACCGCATCAGGGGTCAGAAATTCTTCGCGATGAGCATCATAGTGGGCTTGTATCGCAGCGTTATTAACGGAGACATCTTTAAGAAAATTCTTTGGGTCAATGAGAACGTAGCTGACCTGGGTTCTTTGGTTGCGGCGTTCATATTCTTTACGAACCATTTCATCGGGAACATTGATGCTTCCTGTTTCCGATCGTAATAATTTCATGACTTTGATCTGATCGCGGATGCCTTCTTCAAATTGACGCGCCTCACGTTGGAAGAGATAGCGGAGAATTGTTTGGTAGAGTTCCTGGCTGAATCCCCCATCACGATGGAAGAAGGGAAATCCTTGGATGTTGGCGATCACCTCTCCGTCTGAAACTTGGATATGGCGACGTTCGGCTTCCTTAATAAGGAGAATGCGTGTCCAGGTCTCATTATCCATATCGATGAAGGGCAGGATCTTTTTATAGTTTTCGCCATGCATGAGAATGGCTTGATCAGTGGTGGCGGCGTAGTAGTTCTTATATTCCTTGATCGAGACATTGCGTCCAAAGACCTTTCCCGCGGCGTCCGTGAGGGAGAAGGTGCCTGAGTAGTTTGAAATTCCGAATCCGAAACCGAATGAAATGATGATGATGCCAGAGATCGCCCACAGGACGTTGCGGCGGATGTTCTTTTGACGGAAAAAATGTAGCATAGGAAATCCTTTGTTTGGATGTTGATCGATATGAGAACGGATTATATCTGTGGCTCCATAGCCTGACAAGTGATTTCCCGCACAAGATTTTTTTAGGAGAGATGGATCTAAGGTATTCGATATTAAAAGCCTTCAAGCTTTTCCCTTTACGAAGCCCAAAGCCTTGGATATAATACCGCCCGTCTTGAACCTTTGGGAGTTGTTGGGGCGTTTTATCCGAAGGCTCATCCCGAATCCCGAGGGGAATGGGATTTCGTAAGAAAAAATATCTAAGAAGGATGATGTATGGCAAGCATATTGAAGTTGGGTCTTCCTAAAGGAAGTTTACAGGATGCGACGGTGGCTCTTTTTGAGAAGGCGGGCTATAAGGTTGCTGTATCCAGCCGGTCATATTTTCCTCATATCGATGATGTGGAAATTAAGCCTGTTTTGTTGCGCGCCCAGGAGATGTCTCGTTATGTGGAGGATGGGACCCTTGATTGCGGAATTACGGGCATGGATTGGATCATGGAGAATGGATCTAAGGTGGAATATGTTTCGGAGCTCGTGTATTCCAAGGCGACGGCGACCAAGGTCCGTTGGGTCTTGGCTGTTCCTGAGGATGGCAATATCAAGTCTGTGAAGGACTTGGCGGGGAAAAAGATTGCGACCGAGGTTGTCGGCATCACCAAGAAATATCTGGCCAAGAACAAGGTGAAGGCTTAGGGGGAATTTAGTTGGGGCGCAACCGAGGCCAAGGTCACGGAAGGTCTTGTGGATGCCATCGTTGAGTTGAAGGAGACCGGCAGCAGTCTGCGGGCTAATAAGCTGCGCATTGTTGAAACGCTTTGCGAGTCATCGACTCAGTTTATTGCTAATAAGAGTTCTTTTAAAGATGCCTGGAAGCGTAAGAAGATGGAGCAGATTGTCATGCTTCTTAAGGGCGCTCTTGCGGCTAATAATATGGTGGGTCTTAAGATGAACATTGAAGAGAAGAATCTTGGAAAGATTCTCGCAGGTCTTCCAGCCCTCAAGAATCCGACGGTGGCGCCTTTGGCCAAATCGGGCTGGGTTGCGATTGAGACTGTTATTGATGAGAGCATTGTTCGGACGATTATTCCGACTCTTAAGGAACATGGAGCGCAGGGGATCATTGAGTATTCCTTGAATAAGTTGATATTGTAAACCGGTCAGACGTTAGGCGCTTGGCGTTTAATGGTTGACTCATAAATGAAGGGGTTCAGTTATGCCGTGTGGAAGAAAAAGAAAATTGAGAAAGATCGCGACGCATAAACGTAAGAAGTTGCGTAAGGCACTTAGACATCTCAAGAAGCGCGATACACGCTAATTAAGTATAGGTTGTCAAATGCGACAGAAGGCACGCGCATGGTTGACGGCCTGTCTTGTCGTCGGCCATTCTTGGTTTGGATTGTCAATGGTATGGGCAGCACAGGCGGCTAATGCCTCCGCTAAGGAGAGCGTAGCCCTCGGTGTTGCCCATTATATTTTAGGCGTGCGTTACGACTTGTTGGGTGAAGAGAATGCGGCGATTCGGGAGTATACGCAGTCGGTGCGTTTTGATGGTCAGGTGTTTTCATCGCACTTGAGGCTTGGCATGAGTTACGCGCGCCAAGGGATTGTTCCCAGAGCCATCGACGAGCTGACTCTTGCCGCACGGATTAATCCTAAGGAACTGCAGCCGCATTATTTTCTGGCGCTTATTTATTCGTCCCTCAATGATGTTCCTAAAGCCGTAAGCGAGTATGAATTCCTTCTCAGTGGGTTGACGGCTGAGGACCCCAGAAATATCGAATTCTTTTCTTATTTGGGGAAGCTGTATTTTACTCAGGGCAAAGACGACAAAGCTTTGGCTCAATTTGAACGTGTTATTGCCCTGGATCCCAAGAATACGGGCGCTTTGTATATTGTAGGTTCCTGCTATCTGGATCGAGGCCGACGGAAAGAGGCCATTGATCTTTTTAAGCGGTGTATTGCCCAGGATCCCATGGAAGACGGGTGTCTGAACTCTTTGAGCTATACATATGCCGAGGACGGTGTTGATCTGGATGAGGCGCTGAGTCTTGTGAATCGGGCCCTTGAAATTCATTCGGATTACGCGGCCTACCTGGACACGCGGGGTTGGGTGTACTATCGTAAGGGATTGTATCTTGAGGCGCTGAAGGATCTCAGCCGCGCTGCGGACTTGGTTCAGGATGCGGCGATTAATGATCATTTGGGAGATGTTTCTTTTAAGCTTAATAATATTGATGCGGCCAAGAAATATTGGCAGGAATCACTGGCCCTGGATCCTGATCAGTTGAGTATTCGTTCGAAGTTGGAAAGCGTCGAGAAATCTCTGCCGGTAAAGACCAAACCATGATCAACGTTGGGTTTCCATGTCACCTTTGACCCTTTCTGCTCATGCCAAATTGAATCTCGCCCTTGAGGTGGTGGCTCGTCGTCCTGATGGGTTCCATGAGTTGAGAACAATCTTTGAACGTATTGATCTGGCGGATCAGTTGACGTTTTCTTTAGGGCTCCCTGGAAAGATTATGATCACATGTGATCATAAAGACGTGCCGTGTGATGAGCGAAATCTTGTTTTCAAGGTTGCCCGGCTTTTGATGGAGAAGGAAGGTGCTCAGAAGGGAATACGTGTTCATATTCAGAAACGGATCCCGGTTGCGGCGGGACTTGCGGGTGGTTCTAGCGACGCGGCCACAGCTCTTTTGGGATTGAACCGGTTATGGAACTTGAGGTTGTCGCGTGCCAGGCTTATTCATTACGCTGGGCTCATTGGTAGTGATGTGGCGTTCTTCCTTTATGATCAGCCTTTTGCCATGGGGCGAGGCCGTGGGGAGAGGATTGAGGCATTGCGAATTCCGCATCGTTTTTGGCATGTGTTGATCACGCCTAAGGCGCCGCTTTTAACGAAAGAGGTGTATCAGCTTTATGCCCGAAAATTCTTAGGCAGCAAATCCTCGGCGGGAAATGGTGCGTTCCCGCAATTGACAAAGAAGAATGATAATGTTACTATGCTTGCCCGTTCTTTAAAATCAGCGGATATTTCATTGGCCCGTCGGCTTTTATTCAATGATCTGGAAGGCCCGATCGGACGGTTACGGCCCGGGCTTTTGACATTAAAGACAAGATTGAAGAAGCTTTCAGCAGAGGGCGTATGTTTTTCCGGAAGCGGGCCTTCTGTTTTTGTTTTGACGGAAACGAGGAAACAGGCTGAAGAAATTGCTGTTCGTTTCCGTCGCACATATACGCAGGTGTTTGTCACGCAGACCGCATAACGACAGGGGGCGGCTATGGAGATCACCGAAGTTCGTGTGTTTCCCAAGGAAGGCCAGGACAAGAAGCTCAAGGCTTATGTCACGGTCACTTTTGATAATGTCTTTGTTGTGTGGAATATCAAGATCATTGAAGGCAAGGATCATGTGTTTATTGCTATGCCTTCACGGAAGTTGCGATTCCCGTGTCCTCAGTGCAGTTTCAAAAATGAGGTCGAAAGTCGTTTTTGTAATAAGTGCGGCATGTCTTTGCCTCTGGTGAAGGAAGAGGATCTTCAGGAGACGATGGATGCGAAGCTTAATCATCGTGATATGGCGCATCCTATTACTAAGGAATTTCGGGAGCGTCTTCAGGCGAAGGTTCTAGAGGCGTATGAAAGGTTTTTGGCGTCAGGGGATAGGCCGTTGGCGCATGAGGGGTATCGGGTTTAGAAGATTTATTTTTTAATGTTTTTATATTGCCCTGTTGTGTAATGGTAGCACACCGCCCTTTGGAGGCGAGAGTCATGGTTCGAATCCATGCGGGGCAAT
>JADGCU010000029.1:11659-24447 GCA_015228785.1 Candidatus Omnitrophota bacterium | reverse complement strand
CGAATGGTCCGGCCGCCATTTAAAAACTCAACAGAATCCATATAATTCTGGATCAGATAAACCCCCCGGCCATGGAACTTCCCTATATTATCCTCTGATGTCGGATTGGGGATCTGGCTGAAATCAAAACCATCGCCTTGATCCGTGACCTCCAAAGTAACTTCCCTATTATCAGCCTTCACCACAACATGAACAGACAGGTCATTTTTCTCTTTATTGCCGTGCTTCACAGCATTCACAACAGCCTCATGAAGACAAAGTTTGATATCAAAGACAGTTTCATCATTTAAATTTAAAATCGTTAATTTCTGGACAGTTGCGGCAATGAACGGCGGCACAAGGTCCAGACGCGAGGAAATTTGTTCATCAATGATCGTCTTCACACCCATGCTTCACTTCCCGTTCTTTGAAGCCATTTGAGCGTTAAATAAACACCCCCTGGAGACACTGGTAAAGGGATCCTCAGCCAGGCGCACTTCATTGATCGGAATCCCAAGATCGATCGTCTTCAACTCCCTGCGGACAGCTTCAATAAACCCACCCACCATAGAGGACCCCCCAGCAAACACGATATCAACAGGCTCCTCAAACTGCACGTTTTTGTCAGACTCCTTGAGAATTCTCGCCATTTGCTCCAGAAAATAACGAATATACTGCTTATAATAAATGGCAATCGACTCCTGCTCCCTATCCTCAGGTTTCAAAATGCTCATGCCCCGTTCTTTCACAAGAGACACCTTGGTCGACGACATATCAAGCGCTTTGGAGGCAAAAAGATCTATCCAATCACCCCCGCGGGCGATTGAAAACTCAGCAATGACAACCGCCATATACGTAATACAAACATTGACCATGCCTCCACCACAGGAAATACCAACTCCCGTGAATTTTCTGTCCTTCAATTCTGAAAGAACAACAGCATACCCTTCATTGAGCGCCATAGGTTCATATCCAAAACAACTCAACATGGTTTCAACAACATTCTTGTGATAATTAATATCAATAGCATTGTCCACAGGACTGGCCGGCAAGGAAAAACAGCATATCTCATTAGGGATCTGCGGTTGCCACAACATTTTCTGAACAAGCAAATTCAGTATATGGATCGCTTCTCTCTCAAAAGGATTAATAACGCCTATGTTCATGGATCGTTGCGTAATACGATCAAAAAAGTTTGAAAACTCAAAGGCATCTTTACCGATAACGCAGGATTTCCCCCCCACGACCTGCCTGGGGATATTCAATCGGGACAGAATATCGATCGTGGACGCATCTTCTCTGACATTCAAGAAAGCATTGCGATTAACGACAATATCCTGACCGCTCTGGGTTATTCTTGACGCAACAAGATTTGACGTCCCCACGTCAAGACCAACACCTAAGAAATTCGTGGAAACATTCTTATCCTGCGACACCTGAATAACCTGAGGCTGTTCCTCACGAACCTGCTCATCTGCTAACGCCTTGATGCTATCCACAACAGGAGCATTCCGTCGTGAAGGAGCCCTGCCCTGTTTCTCCTTTAAAAGCTCATCGATCAAAACATCTTCAGATACCAACGCCTCCGACTCTCCCTGACTTGAGGGCGCCTCCTCAGGTTCAGGCACATTCAATTTACGCCGCAATCTCTTTAAGGTCTCTTTATAATCAGACCCCCCCTCTAAACCTTTTTCCACATTATCCTGTGCCGGGATACCTTGAGCCGACGGATCATGCTCAGTCTTTCCCGCTGCGCCTCCCCCAACATTTTCCGCCATGATCGCATTGATCTCTCGCTCTTTTTCAGCATCAAGCAGTTTATGAATGTCATAAATGATCTTATCAATATCATCCAACTTGTTTTTATTGATGGGCATTCCTGGCTCCTTGGAATTAGATCTTCCTTCATCTCTGCTCATAAGACCTCACTCATAGCCTTGATCAAACATCCACGCGCAATGGCATATTCCAGATCATGAGCTAACGATATCTGACCGACCTTCAAAGGAAATCCCACCTTCGAGATCTCCTGACTAAAAATAGAAACAAAACCCTTAGGCAAGGCCACAGCTCCTGAAAATACAATATCAATAGGATCCTGAAAAATGGAACACTTTCGACTGCCTTCGATTCTTTTTCTCATGATTTCAATGGCATAGCGGATCATTTCTTTATAATACACCGCAATGGCTTTCTCAATCCGTGTTGTGGGCTTTTCCAAATCTAACGCTGTCCCCTTCTCCTTTGCCATCGTTACAGCACGCAAAGGCATTCCCAGAACCTTGGACGCATTCTCATCAATCCAATCCCCGCCACGATCGACGGAAAAAGACTCAATCATATGAGCCTGATGCGCCAGGCACACATTTAACAATCCACCCCCGCAGGATATCCCCATCCCTGTAAATCTCCGGGCAGCCAGGCTGCTGAATACCAACGCCAGCCCCTCATTAACCGCCAAAGGACGATACCCTAAACTCTTTAACATCTCATTCATAACCTCAGAATGGTAAACAACACGATGCTCGCCCTCTGAGGTCTCGGCAGGAACAGAATAACAGCACAACGAATTTTCGCCATTAGCTTTGCCGATCAAGGTTTCGATAAGAAGCTTCAAAATAATTTCTGCTTTTTCTTCCTTGGAATCAAGGATCCCGTTACAAATCGACCGATTAATATTTTGCCCAGTTACATGCGCCATATGAGACGCAGAATCTCCCAAGGCATAAAGATCGCGACCAACCTCAGCATACTGCAGGCCTTCATTCTTTAGAATTCCGGTCATAGAAGACTCGATCTTGATCTTTAAAAAACCATGACGCAGTCTTTTGAGCTGGACCATGCCATCCTCAGCCAAGGAAGAGCTGATCAGGTTCATCGTTCCGATATAAAGGCCCTTCATCTCGTTCCCCATCATGAAGCGCCCTCTTCTTTATTAAATGAATTCACGACAGATCCCGTCAGCTTCCCCAAAGAAAAAGAAATATCACCCAATATTCCCCGCGATGATCTGGCTTCTGCCTGAGGAATAACAATGGCTTCCGTCTTTTCCGGCACAGAAATCTCTTCCACTGGCTTTTGGGCTGTCAATTCTGCCAACGCTCGAGCGATATTCTCAAGCTCCCCGGCCTTGATCATTTTTGTCGGAATTTCGGCCAAATGAACAACCTTAATCTCATCTGAAACAACCGGAGACTCTTGATCAGCCATTCTCATTTCCTCTCCCCTAAAGACACAAACAGGGCACTCTTAGAGTTTTTCTTCAATTTTCTTTAAAAGCTGTTCCACCTTAAAAGGCTTGAGAAGATAATCATCACATCCGCCATCAAAAGCATCCAGCCAGGACTCTTTGCTCGCTGTCAGCATAATGATCGGGATCGACCCGCCATAACCATACTTAATGCCCCGGGCAGACTCTTCTTCCCGGATCTTTGTTAAAACAATAAGGCCGCTCATGTCCGCCATCACAATATCAAGCAAGATCACGCTGAAGGGCTCTTTGCCAATGGACTGCTTATAAACACTAAGCGCATCAACTCCATTGCCAACAACAACGACCTCATACTTCTTCCCTTCCAGAATATTCTTGATGAGCTTCTGATTGATCACATCATCATCGACAACCAATATTTTATGCGCCATGACCAAGCTCCTTGAAGGTTAAAAATAACCGCATTGTTACTTTACAACTTAATGACAATAAGTGTCACATCATCTTGCTGTTTATTCTTTCCTAAAAACCGCATCACATCATTGACGACGGCCTCGCGAAGCGCCTGAGCTCCCAAATCTCTATTCATCTCCAGAAACGCGATTAGTCTTTCGACACCATACATCTCCCTTTTCGCGTTCATGGCCTCAATAATGCCGTCCGTATAATAGATAAAGATGTCCCCTTGGTCAAATTGTATCTGCCGACCAGAATAGGCGCCCTTCATCATGCCTAACGGCAACCCCTCATCCACATCGAGCGTAACCGCTTTCTTGCCTTTGGCCAGATGAATGACAGGCAAATGCCCGCCATTGGCATACAGCATGATGCGATCTTTAAAATCAAATATACTGTAATATATCGTCACAAAACGATTGGACGCTGTCTCACGAATGATCTTTTCATTAAGGTCCCACAGTGTCTGCTGAGGCGCGATCTGTGGCTTTGCAAAAAACCGGAAAGACGTCGTTGCCATGGCCATAAAAAGGCTGGCCGGGATACCCTTACCCATCACATCCCCGATCATGACGCCCATCCTTGCCTCATCAAATTTGATCACATCATAAAGATCACCCCCGACCTCACGGGCCGTGATCATGGTCGCCGCCATATCAAATCCCGCAACGACTGGTAACGTCTTTGGCACAAAACTTTCCTGTATTTGCTTAGCGATCTTTAGTTCGCTCTCAAGGGCAATCCTGTCTTTAAAATGAAGGATGGACTTGTAAAGAGTGCACACTAAATAAAGAAAAGCCGTAACTAAAAGCGGATAAAAAACATCGATCCAAATGCCCAATCTGTTAAACAGCACAACGCTCACAATAACAAAAACAACCTCGATCTCCACAAGAAGCGCAAACGCCTGTAAAGGCGCCATCTTAAGCGATGCCGCAAAGATCAACAAAGAAAGCACAACAAGAATACAAAGATTGATCCCTCTCGACGCCCTGGTGATAAAATTTTTATGAAGAATAGAATTAAAGATATCCGCATGGATCCCGATCGATGGATACAGCGGCTCAAAAGGACTGGGGTGAAGATCCGTTGTCCCATCAGCTGTATACCCGATCAAGCAGACCTTGCCTTTAAAAATATTGAGGTCCAGAACTGGCTTTTTCCCGGAAAATTGGGCCTCATAAGACTGAATAATGTCGCCAAAAGAATAATGCTGATAAGAATCCGTCCACTTGCCTGAGAAATTGACGATCACCGCTCCATTCTCATCCAGAGGAATCTTCACGCGTTTCGGATCAATCCTCATATAGTCGCCGGCTATCAACAGAGAAATCGCCAGATACTCCTGGCCCTGATATGTCAGGCGTGGCGGAACCCTTCTGAATTTACCATCAGGGTCAGGAATAACATTGATATATCCTGCACCTTTGGCAACGCTTGTAAGTTCTGGCAAGTTTTGGGAAGAATACGTTCTGACACGAGCTTGAGGATCCAATTCAAAAACATACGGCAGATAAACATTCCCGGCCGCCTGCATGGCCTCCAGAAGATCCTTATCTCCACTGCGAGGCTCACTGAAAAACATATCAAACACAACAGACTTGGCGCCCACAGCGGACAAAGCATCGATCAATTTAGCATGATAGCCTCGATGAAAGGGGAACTGACCGATCTTCTTGATCGTGTCGTTATCGATCTCAATAATAACAACCTTATCCGTCCTGGCGATCTGAGGACGCAGACGAAATCTCAGATCCAGGGCATCAAGTTCACCCTTCTCAAAAACACGGGCATACGAGCCGTAAAAAACACCAACGACCAGGATAGCAAGGGCGAAAATGGATAATATTCTTTTGTACACCATTGGCATATAAAGGAGCTTTCAGCCCTCAGCCTTCAGCCATCAGAAGCTATCAGCTGCTGAAAGCTGATAGCTGACAGCTGCTAGCTTTAAGGATTATTTTTGAGATGCTCCGAATACGTGACATCTTTTAAACTTACAAAGACTTGCTCTGTCTTCACGATCTTAAGATGTTTATACTCTTCCTGCGAGATCTCAGCGTGGATCAGTTCACCCGTCTCAGTCTTTAAGTTGACCTTGACAACTGTCCCCGCTGGATTCACATACTCGACCGTTGCCTTAAGAGCCGTCCCTTTTCCAGCGTAACGGGAAAGCTTGAATTGATTAGGACGCACATAAAGCTTGGCCGGGTGCGGCTTGTCAACAGACAGACCAGGAACATCCAAGACGGTATCCCCGATGATGGCTTTCCCTTCCACCAACCTGCAGTGAAAGAAATTCACATTCCCCAGGAAATTTAGGACAAACGCATTGACCGGATTATGATACACATCCTCAGGCGTTCCCATCTGCTCGATCCGTCCCTGGTTCATGACCACGATCCGGTCCGCTACCTCCAGCGCCTCTTCCTGATCATGGGTCACAAAAAGGGTCGTGATATGGGACTCATCATGAAACCGTCGCAACCAAAGACGCAATTCTTTACGCACCTGAGCATCCAAAGATCCAAAAGGCTCATCCAAAAGAAGGACCCGGGGCCGAACTGCAAGAGCACGCGCCAGGGCGATCCTCTGTCTTTGCCCACCGGAAAGCTGCCAGGGATAACGATTCGCCAGCCATTCCAACTGAACCAGCTTCAATAATTCCATGACCTTCTTACGGATTTCCTCGCGGGACGGCCGGACTTTCTTTGGCTGTACATTCATGCCAAAAGCAATATTATCAAAAACCGTCATATGCCGAAAAAGAGCATAATGCTGAAACACAAAACCCACCCCGCGCTCACTGGCCTTCTGATTCTGCGCATCCTGGTCGCCAAAAAAGACCTGGCCCTGATCCGCAAAATCAAGCCCCGCCACGATACGCAATAACGTCGTCTTCCCACAGCCAGAGGGACCTAAAAGAGCCAACAGTTCACCGGTCTCGATCTTAAGGCTCAAATCAACCAATGCCTGAAACTCTCCAAATTTCTTATGGATATTTCTAACTTCAATACTCATAACCTAGCCACTCCTTAAAGAAATTAATTACTCACTTTGTGTAAAGTTTATTGTGTAACGTGTAACGCTGGTGTACTGACTTCCTGTTTAATGGACAAACTACAAATAATCCTTTTCCATTACACCTTCCCCCGTTTCCCCCGCATTACACATTACACATCTAACATTACACATAAACTTTCATTTCTGTCCCTGTCGAATATTCGCTTCAACAATACTTTTAGCGATCAAGGTAACGATCGCAAGCATCGCAAGAATCGAAGCGACCGCAAAGGCGGCCGCTGACTGATATTCATTGTACAAGATCTCAACATGTAACGGCATCGTATTGGTTAATCCCCGAATGTGTCCTGAAACAACCGAAACCGCACCAAACTCCCCCATAGCGCGCGCATTACAGAGAATAACCCCGTACAGGATCCCCCAGCGAATATTCGGGATCGAGACCATCCAAAATGTCTTCCACCCGCTCGCCCCCAAGGTGAGGGCCGCTTCCTCTTCTTCCGTCCCCTGCGACTTCATGATCGGAATAAGTTCCCTCGCCACCATCGGGACCGTGACAAAGATCGTCGCAAGAATGATCCCCGGCCAGGCAAACACGATCCGGATATTATGGGCGATCAGCCAGGGACCCAACACGCCCTGCGCTCCAAACAGCAAAATAAAAATAAGCCCCGCGATCACCGGCGACACAGAAAGCGGCAGGTCAATGAACGACAACAGAAGATTCTTTCCTTTGAAATCAAATTTTGAAACAGCCCACGCTGCCGCAACCCCGAATATCAAATTGCAAGGCACAACGATCAACGCCGTGATCATGGTCATCTTCATGGCTGCCAAAGCGTCCGGATGCCTCAGCGCATCAAAATAAACAACCCAACCTTTGGATAGCGCATTTTGAAAAACACACACAAGCGGCAAAACAAGAAAAAGACCGAAAAACACCAAGGCTATGGTGATCAGAACATACCTGACGATCCTGGGCTCAGTCCGCACTTGCATAGAATCAGGTCCTCCCCAAATTTCTCGATGTCAACCACTGAAAGAAATTGGCTGCTCCTAAAAGAATAAACGAGATCAACAGCATCCCCACCGCAATAGCCGTTGCCCCGGTGTAATCATACTGCTCCAATTTTGTCATGATCAAAAGCGGCGCGATCTCAGTCTTCATCGGCATATTCCCCGCAATAAAAATAACCGACCCGTATTCACCAATGGCCCGCGCAAAAGCCAGGGTAACACCTGTCAACAAAGCTGGAATAATAACCGGAAAGATCACCATGGTGACCGTCTGCCAGCGATTGGCACCCAAAGACGCAGCTGCCTCCTCGATCTGAGGATCCACATCCTCCAGGACAGGCTGAAGAGTCCGGACCACAAACGGCAGACCAATAAAGGTCAGGGCAATCGTGATTCCAAAAGGCGTAAACGCACCCTTAATACCCCAGGCCTGAAGGAATTTCCCCAACAAACCATTAGGCACATAGAGCTCAGTAAGCGCGATACCCGCCACAGCCGTTGGAAGGGCCAGGGGAAAATCGACCATCGCATCCACAATCCGTTTCCCTGGAAAAGAATACCGAACCAAAACCCATGCCACAATGAGCCCAAACACCGCATTGATACAGGCGCTCGCAAAGGCGGTTCCAAAGCTCAGCCGATAAGCCGCCAGCGTCCGTTCAGCCATGATCACGTCGAGGAATTCTTTAAAGCTGAGAGAAGATGTCCGTAAGAAAATCATGGACAGCGGGATCAAAACAAAAAGGCTCAAATAAAAGACCGTAAATCCTAGAGATAGCGAGAACCCCGGCAAAATACTTTTCTTAACGAATTTCTGTTTCATCACAATCCCCAACTGCTTCAGCTATAAGACGTTAAAACGTCCTGCGTCATGCGTAGAACGTTTTACTGTTCCATTTCGTTGCCTTAATAAATCTGATCAAATGTGCCGTTATCCGAAAAATGAGTCTTCTGAGCCTTCTGCCAACCGCCGAAAGCCTCATCAATCGTGATGAGATTCACACTCTGAAATTGCGCGGCATATTTCTCCGCCACCGCTTGTAACCGAGGACGATAATAATTCCTGGCCGCGATCTCCTGCCCTTCCTCGGAATACAGATATTCCAGATAAGCCTCGGCAACCTTACGCGTCCCGTGACGATCAACATTTTTATCCACCAAAGCAACAGAGGGCTCAGCGAGAATGCTTAATGACGGCATCACGATCTCATACTCCCCTTTACCCAGCTGATTCAGGACCAGATACGCCTCATTCTCCCAGGCGATAAGAACATCCCCGATCTTGCGCTCAACAAAGGTCGTCGTTGATCCACGTGCCCCCGAATCAAGGACCGGAACGTTCTTAAAGATCGCGGCCACAAACTCCTTGGCCTTATTCTCATCATTATCCCATTTCTTAAGAGCATGCCCCCAGGCTGCCAGATAATTCCAACGCGCCCCACCAGAAGTTTTGGGATTCGGCGTGATCACAGAAACCCCGGACTTTGCGAGATCATCCCAATCCCTGATATTCTTGGGATTCCCTTTACGCACCAGAAAAACAATAGTAGACGTATACGGGGCGCTATTATGAGGCAGGCGAGCCTGCCAGCCTTTGGGAAGAAGATTTGTCTTCTCCGCGATAGCGTCAATATCATAAGCCAACGCCAACGTAACCACATCTGCCTCAAGTCCATCGATCACAGAACGCGCCTGTTTACCGCTTCCCCCATGAGATTGATTAACGACAACTGTCGTGCCCGCCTCCTTGAGCCAATGATCCGCAAAAGCATTATTAAAGGCCTGATACAACTCACGTGTCGGATCATAGGACACGTTCAGCAACGTCACCTTGTTCTCTGCTAAAGCCAGTGTGATCACCGAAACCCCCCAGAAAACACCCATCAACAAAAGAAAGGCCTTAAAAGATCTCATAGGTACCCCCTGATATTAAATATTAGAATAGTAATTCTATTCTTTATAAGGAATGTGTCCAGCCAAAAACTGACGCGTTGCAGAAATTAAACCGCAACACGCTCAGGATCAGCAGCTCATCATTGATAATGTGCTGGCAAGGCAAATAGATCTTTTCCCCCTCATTAACAAAAAGGACTGAAAAAGATTAGAAACATCAGGAAAACGCACTTTCCATTTTCTTAAGGACAGCCCGCTCCTTAGGCGATATCTTAAGCGCAAGACCGAGAACCCCGCCAGACGCCTCTGCAACTTTTCTGGCCCTGCCTATCAAGTCCTTTTTGAACGAATTACGCTCTTGCGCGCTCATGATCTCACAAGCCCCCTGAACGTAATGCATCCACGCATCCAATAATTTATCGGAAGGCGGAGATTGAAGCCAATTCTGAAGTAAGGCGTAATCAACAGACCCTTTTTCAAAACCATTCTCATGCGCCCCCGCCAGGACAGCCTCACGCTCTTCGTCGCTCACAGAGCCATCAGCCCAGGCAACTTCGATCAGAGGCACCAGAGCCATCGAAGCAAGAACTTGTGGAGAGATCTCAAGCTCGATCAACTTATCCAACACTTTAGAATTGTGGATGCCGGAAACTTCAGCCAAAGCCTCGCGTGAGCGCTTGATCTGCTCGAGCCTTCTCTGCTGGGCGATAAGCTCAGCATCACGTTTCCTGAAAAATAATTCTTCCAACGATAAACCACGTTCATTGAGATCACCCATCATATTCCCATCTCCTTTTATTTGACACCCAACCCTGTAGAAGATACTTTATTTTATTAACGATGTTTCTTTTATAACGATCGGCTGATCTCCTATATTCTCCCAATAATTGGAAGGAGTTGACGCCGAAGAGGCTGCAGCACTGTTCAAAAATTCAGTATTATTCCGGGCAAGCCGATTACTCATATTAATGAGCTTGATCATCTTGATAATGATCCTCTGCATCCTCCACAACCGCTTGACCTTCTGGGAAAACGTCTTAGGATGCACATAAAACTGGATAAGCTCATTTAAAGGTCGCGTCATATCATCAGAAAACTTCTTTAAGAATTCCTGCTCTTCCTGCGTCATGCCGATATCTTCAAGGGTGCTTGTAACGCATTCAATAAAAGAATCCGATATCTTCTGACATTCCTCCTCTGTCATTTTAACTTGCGAGGGCATCGAGAACATGGCATTACTAAAATAAGGACTCGCCTGAAGCCTCCCGATAAATTTCCTGGAAAGCGCCTCCTGCTCGACGGGGGACAATTGCTGGACTTTTGAGACCAAGCGGTTGACAACCGGATGACTGGAATGCTTGAGACCGATCTCATTCATTTCCTGAATGGCTGCCGTGAGGCCGCTGACATCCATAATCCCTTTAAGCTCCTTGAGAAGTGGCGACATCGGCCCCTGAGGAATATCTGAAAAAATATCAGGACGCGTTGTCACCATGCTCTTTGAGGCGTTACGTTTCCGCGCTGAATAGCCCCTGGATGAGGACTTTACCTTGTCTATCTTTCGAGACGCCTTCTTGACCGTCTTTCCCAAGGCAAAGGCCATCTTCAAGTGCCACTTGTCTGGATCTTTTTTTAATACCTGTTTTTTCTTACTTTTTCGCTTGGCCATCCCGATAAACTCCTTTTAACCTGTTTCACGCTGATCGCACAAATTACCATAAACCAAGATTTTTCAGTAGAACATTTTTATCAACGATATCACATGGACAGCGTTTTTCAGCAATGATCTTCTCAGGCAAAAACCTCAAGGAACATACTCCCCGCGAATTAATTAGATTCGAAAAATCCATTTTGGAGCCTTGCCAGTTATTTCCCATAAAAACAAAAAACCTGCTCCTATACAGGAAGCAGATCTTTTGCTATGAAAAACTGGCGGAGAGACAGGGACTTCACACCTTTTATATATAAAATGTCCTTCCCACCACCAATTCCACCACCAAAATTCATACATCCTGGCGTCAACCAGGATCAAACATTTACTTTGCCACATTCGGAGAAACCAGGACAGTCTTTCCATTCTCCCAGACAGCCAATGGACGCCCTGACTTTTTATGCCGTTCAACAACGCCACGCACCGCCTGTTTTAACGCTACTTCAGCTTTATCTTGCAAAGACATTTTCTTATTCATTTATAACCTCGCCACTTTTTGAATCATTAGATACAGCCTCTCGTCAGTCACTTCAATATGGCCGTCCCGTTTCTTGGCGATCAAAACCGACTTTACCTTTGAATTATCAAACAGCATCCATGAATCCGCCAACGGCTCATAAAGGCTAAAAAAATTTTTAATGCCTCGTTTAAATCGCCTGCGCACATCATCCGCAGGAACATGATGCCCACCCTCTCGAACTCTTTCTTTAATACGCGCAATCGCCAATTCTGCGCTTGGCAACCAAAGGAAAAAGAAATGCAAAGCATATCCCTTTAATTTTAAGTCTTTAAGCAATGTTGCGTACGATTGCCCCGACAAGGTCGTTTCAAAAGCAAAATCAATGCCTCGCTCAGCATATTCACGGATCTCCCGCAACACAAGTTTACCCGCTTTTATTGCAGCGGCACGAGGTTCGAACGGGGCCAACCCAAGAGCAATTAAATCGGCATTGACAAAAACAGGACAATTAATAAAGTCAGGCAAGAAAAGCCTGGCAAACGTCGTCTTCCCAGATCCGTTCGGCCCGGCAATGATATAAATGGCTTTATTTTTCACAAAGACACCCATCCCGTCGGAGAACTTAACACGATGCTTCTAACAAGAATTCCCTTATACGTCAATAAAAACGGAGAGACAGGGATTTGAACCCTGGATATCCTTACGGATATAACGGTTTTCGAGACCGTCCCTTTCAACCACTCAGGCATCTCTCCAAAAATCTCTCCGAGATTTTTGGAGCATCCGAAGGTCACGACGCCCCTATAGGGCGACGGGCCGAAGGATGCTACCACTCTCGGACTTTATCACTTTACGATGAACCCGCCGTCCCTTTCCCCCATCGAGGGACAGGTGAACCACTCAGGCTCTCTCCAAAAGCTACCACAAAAGCAACGCTTCATACCTTTGGCGAAGCATTGCGCCATAATCCAGAAAAGCTTGCAGAGCTCCGATAAGGTTCCATCCTTATCGGAGCATAAAAAAATCTCTCCGAGATT
>JADGCU010000029.1:0-11559 GCA_015228785.1 Candidatus Omnitrophota bacterium | reverse complement strand
AGAGCTCCGATAAGGTTCCATCCTTATCGGAGCATAAAAAAATCTCTCCGAGATTTTTGGAGCATCCGAAGGTCACGACGCCCCTATAGGGCGACGGGCCGAAGGATGCTACCACTCTCGGACTTTATCACTTTACGATGAACCCGCCGTCCCTTTCCCCCATCGAGGGACAGGTGAACCACTCAGGCTCTCTCCAAAAGCTACCACAAAAGCAACGCTTCATACCTTTGGCGAAGCATTGCGCCATAATCCAGAAAAGCTTGCAGAGCTCCGATAAGGTTCCATCCTTATCGGAGCATAAAAAAATCTCTCCGAGATTCTTGGAGCATCCGAAGGTCACGACGCCCCTATAGGGCGACAGGCCGAAGGATGCGACCACAAAACCAAATCAAAATCGAGGCATAATATAGCATATATTTTGCTGAGCCAACAAAATTTTACAAAGCTTAATGGCGAGCAGAGAAGCATCGAGCCTTCCTCTTTTAGGGCGGAGCACTGTGCCGGACGGAAGCGGCACAGGACAACCGCTCAAGGAATGTTATAACAATTTCTTTCATCGGGCGGCATCCCTCTCAGGTTCAGTCTTCAAAAATTTAGTTGGCTCCGAAAAGAATTCTTTTCGGAGCTCCGCCAGTTTCTTCTAAAAAGAACAAACGCCTTGCTCCCAAAGGGAAGCAAGGCGCTTGTTTAATGTAAACTGGCGGAGAAGCAGGGATTCGAACCCTGGGACACCATCTCTGGCGTCACACACTTTCCAGGCGTGCGCCTTCAACCACTCGGCCACCTCTCCGTAAATCACTAAAATTCTCTAAAATCCACTTCCGCCCTACGCCAGTCTTTAAAAACATCTCCCGACGCCGGGCCAAATCATAACTCTCATAATACTCAACGCAAACAAGTTCCCAGGGAACACCTGATTTCGTAGAACGCACTCGAGAATAATTATGCGCTTCAAATCTTAGATCAGCCGTATCCTCTCGACTAGAACCTTTATAAAAAACACCCCGCGATTTACTGTACAAAATATACGTACACGGCATGCTGTCTAAGCGCCTTTCCGCCAAAGGCGGACCTGCCTCTGGCAGGCAACCACTCGGCCACCTCTCCGAAAATCTTTCTTAAAGAACCATTAAAGGAAGGAAATACTACCATCCTCCCCTTCGAATGTCAACGAATGAGCCGGGAAGATACTTCACCCCCGTATATCAATCTCACTTACGCAACTTTTTACAGATCGCCTCTGCCATTTCCTGAGTTCCCACAGCAGTCGGATCATTGCGATCCGCCTTCAAATCATACGTCACATCCTTGCCTTCCTTGATCACCTCAAAAATGGCCTTTTCAAGACGCTTCGCCGCATCTGTTTCCCCGATATGCCGAAGCATCATGATCCCCGAAAGGATGGTCGCCGTAGGATTCACCTTATTCTGCCCCGCATACTTGGGGGCCGATCCATGAACAGGCTCAAAAAGTGCAGCATCGCTCCCGATATTCGCCCCCGGAGCGATCCCCAGCCCGCCCACAAGTCCTGCACAAAGATCAGACACAATATCCCCATATAGATTAGGAAGAACCAAAACATCATAAAGCTCAGGCTTCTGGACAAGCTGCATGCACATGTTATCGACGATCACATCTTCAAACGCGATCTTACCAGCATACTCCTCGGCTATCTTCTGACCTGTCCGCAAAAAAAGACCGTCAGTAAACTTCATGATATTGGCCTTGTGAACAAGCGAAACCTTCTTGTGCCCATTTTTGACAGCATACTCGAAGGCGTAACGGATAATGCGCTCAGACCCAAAAACCGATATGGGCTTAATCGATATCGCCGAATCCTCACGAACCTTCTTTTTCGAAACAGCGTTGATCTCTTTAATAAGATGCTTGGCCTCATCAGAATACAGATCAAACTCAACGCCAGCGTATAAATCCTCCGTGTTCTCACGAAAAATAACGAGATTCACCTTGGTATTGACCGCCCGCGTTCCTTCAATATACTTCGCCGGGCGGACACACGCATAAAGGTCCAGCTCCTGACGCAATTGAACATTGACAGACCGAAAACCTTTACCGATCGGCGTTTCAATAGGCCCCTTGATCGCAATCTTATTCTTCCTAATGGAATCAATGGCCGCCTGCGGAAGCGGTGTCCCAAACTTTTCGATCGCGGGAGCCCCGACGCACTGCTCTTCCCAATCGATGCTGACACCCGTCGCATCCACACATTTCTTCATGGCCAACGCCACTTCTGGTCCGATCCCATCCCCAGGTAACAACGTCACACGAATACCCATAACTCATCACTCCTATACTTTTGCCAACTCTTCAAACTTTAGATCAATCCCTAAGATCCCCACGATCTTGTTTTCCTGATCATGAATAGCCGCAGAAACCGTAATACACAACTTATCTGTTATTTTGGACGTGTAAAGCTTTGTCACAAAAACATTTCCAGTGGTCATAGGGCCGATAAACCATGTCCTTTTCGAAAAATTACTATCCAACCCCTTTGTCATGAACTTTTCCAGATCTTCCTTCTGGGTGATGTTCTTGGTGATCTTGGCTCCATTCGTATCGACCACATAAATAAACTGAATATAGGGATTACCCTGAACCACCTCGATAAGGTAAGGTTCGACTAGGGCCGGGTTCATGGAAATAACCCGCGCATCGACGACAATACTCTTGATCATTTCTATCATCAACTCTTCCGCCTTCTTGCGTATACGATCAAGGTCGGACTCAAAATATTGCGGAAGATGCTTGCGCGCCAACGTCAGCATTTCCTCATCTGAAATACCTGTTGTCCTCAGATTTCGATATTGCTCCTCGACCCATTTGGCCATCGCCACAATACCAGGATGCTGCTTATCGACCTTCCTGTCAGGCGGCAACTCCAGGAACGTATCCACCCAATACGCAACCCCCGCCAAACCTGATTTATCCGTGACCGTAACGCGCAAGGGACGCTTCAGAAGTTTCGTTGTGTCAAAAATATTATAGATCTCTTCATTCTTAAAGACTCCATCAGCGTGAATTCCCGCCCGAGTTGTATTAAACGCTGACCCCACAAAAGGATAGTTCGGCGGAATAACAATCCCCATCTCCTTATGGAAATAATCAGCAATTTCCGTGATCACCGTCGTATCCATACCATCCGCTGTGCCTTTCAACCCAATATACTCAAAGATCAGCCCTTCAATCGGAGGATTCCCCGTGCGCTCACCAAATCCCAATAATGTCCCATTAGCCGACGCACATCCATATAACCAGGCGGTCGCCGCATTGATGTGGACTTTATGAAAGTCATTATGCCCATGCCATTCCAATTGCTCCCCGGGAACTCCGCCTTCATGGATCAACGCATGAACCAGCTTGGGAACACTTCGCGGAAGGGTGGCCTGCGAATAAGAAACCGCATAGCCCATGGTGTCACAAAGCCGTATTTTGATCGGGATCCGGCTTTCTGCAGATAAGCTCATCAGCTCCTGAACAAAAGGAAGAACAAATCCATAAATATCAGCCCTCGTCACATCTTCCAAATGACAGCGCAGTTTGACCCCGTTCTCCAGGGCCGCCCGTACAACATCCAGATAGCCTTCCATCACAGTTTTTCTATTCTTCTGTAACTTTAAGAAAATATGATAATCCGAACAGGACGTCAAGATCCCCGTCTCTTTCAGGCCCATGGCCTTAACAAGCTGAAAGTCATTCTTGTTCGCCCTGATCCAACCTGTCACCTCCGGGAATTCATAACCTTTTTCCAAACATTTCTCGACCGCCTCGCGATCCTTCTTGCTATACAAAAAATATTCGCATTGACGTATGATCCCTTTCGGCCCTCCCAATCGATGGAGAAATGTATAAAGATCCACGATCTGCTTAACAGTGTACGGAGGGCGCGACTGTTGGCCATCTCTGAAAGTCGTGCACGTGATCCAGAAATTGTCGCGAAGAGCCATGGGCACATCTTGATGATCAAAGGTGATCTTGGGAACTTCCGTATACGGAAAAATATCACGAAAAAGGTTGGGTTCTGAGACCTCAACCAAGGAATGCTTTTTTATGCTCATAACGCCCTCCCAAAGAAGAATTAAAGACCATAACCCATCTCAGGATATTTCCTCATTATGATTTCTTGATAAGATCCAGAATCTTTCCCACATCAACATATTTCTCGACAAGCGCCTCAATAGCCTGGATCTTTCGTGTCGCAGTAGGCCGGATCTTAACGATAAGATTATCGATCCTTGAAGCAACCGCAAAGGTATCTTCCTTAAGTAACAGGACAGGGATAGGAAGCTCCTTGATCAGATGCATAACATTCTTATGGGGCGTGATCCCACAGGTCAATACAAGCCCGGAAATACAAAACGTTTTTGTAACACCTGGAAGACAGCCACTCATGGCCGCAAGAATAATATCTTCTCTATTACCAGGCGTGATCAAAAGCGTACCCGGTCCCAAATAATCCAACACCTCATGAGGCGGCATGGCTCCCACCACAATGCGATTGATCGTATTATCCAGATCTTCTTCTCCGCTCAAAAGAGTTGCCTTCGTATCCTCGAGCAACTCCTGCATCGTGGGACTGGATAAGATCTCATTATGCGGGACAACTCCCAAAACTTCTATATTTTGATTCGCCAGTCCCTTGCGGACGACAGGGTCAATCTTATTGTATTTATCCGACAGGACTTTATTGATAACAACACCCAAAACCCTGACCCCTTTAGCATCAAACATGGCCTTATTCATCATGATCTCATCAATAGGCTTACCAATGCCTCCGCAACTCACCAAAATCACAGGAGCATTCAGGATCCTCGCAACCTCGGCATTGGACATATCAAAAACAGACCCCACCCCAGCATGTCCTGTCCCCTCAATAACCACAATATCTTTGCCATCCGCCACCCGATTGTAAGAATCGATGACATTCTGCTCTAGCTGCCCTTTATTGGGATTCATAATGTAAGACTCGGTAAACCCTTTAGGGACAGCGATCGGGCTCATATCTTTAAGCTTTCCCTCCAACTTATAAACAGCGCTCATCAGAACAACATCTTTATCGATCTCTTCCCCATCGATCACATGAAACTGCTGTCCAACAGGCTTAATGTAGCCCACCTTCCCAAACCTGTTCAGAAGAGCACGCAAAAGGCCAAGAGAGACGATCGTTTTACCATCATTCTGTCGCGTAGCACCAACGAAGATCTTTTTCACATTATCATTCATCGCAAATCACCTTTCCAAGACTTCTTCCGATCCCAAGGGCTAGATAATCTTTCCCCAGCCATTCCAAAAAAGATGCGAAGGATCAAATTTATCTCTAGGTTTATCCTCGCCTGCGGGCCTTCCAAGGGCTATGACGCACAAAGGCATAACGTTCTCTGGAATCGAAAATTCTTTTCTCAAAAACTCGACACGCTCGGGACGAGGATGAACCCCCGTCCAGCACGCCCCCAATCCCATGGCATGCGCTGCTACAAGAACATTTTCTGCAGCGGCCGCAGAATCCTGGATCCAATAACCGATCTCAGCGCCACCATAAGCTATCGAAAGGTCACTGCACACGACAATCGCATGCTTAGCTGTAATAAGCATTTTCGCATACGGCAATCCCTCTGTCATCTTCTCAATAGCCTTATCATCATCGATCACAATAAAAAAGAAATGCCGCGTATCCTTGGACGTAGGAGCCGCCATCCCTGCCCTGACCAGAAGCTCAAGATCCTCCCGGCATATCTTCTCCCCTGTGTAACGACGGACACTTCGCCTTGTGAAAATCGTTTCCAATGTTGGATTCTTCTGTGCCATAGTAGCCTCCTCAAAACCCCAAAAACCAAAAAGCTGGAAAGCTGAACCTTCTCAGCCATCCAGCCTCCTGGCCTTCAATAATATATATTAAAGAATAATGCGCGCATCAACCGCAAAGGCCCCATCCTTATTGACGATGAGAGGATTAATATCCACTTCCTTGACGTGATTCGCGATCCTTTGAATAGCAAGAAGGGTCTTAACGATCGACGCTTTGTTCACCACTTGCCCACGATACCCCTCCAACATTTTTTTTGCCTTGATCTCACCGATCATGCGGGTTGCCTCGCCCTCACCAAACGGAACAATACGGAAGGACACATCCTTCAAAATCTCGACAAAAATACCTCCCATGCCAAACATAACCGCAGGTCCAAACTGCGGATCCTTATTCATCCCGACAATACACTGGAGCCCCTCGACCATCTGGCAAAGATTCACACCCAAAAGTTTCGCGTTTGGCGCATTCTTCTTAACCTTTTCCATCATCGAGTTGAACGCAGCACGCATCTCATCCGCGCTCTTGATATTAAGAATAACCCCGCCCACATCTGACTTGTGGATAATATCAACAGAAGCGATCTTCATCGCCACAGGATACATATTCGACTTCTCAGCAATCTGAGCCGCCTCCTCAGCAGTTGTCGCAAAACCCCACTTAGGCATGACAACCCCACAGGCCTCCAGGGCCTCACGTGATTCATGCTCCATAAGATAGCTGCGCCCTTCCTTGCGAACACGCTCGATCACGTCCTTCGCCTTAACCGGGATCTCAGGAACAGTCACCTTTTCCTTAATCCGGCTAGAAATATCCTTCCACGTATACAGCGACTTGAATCCCGAAATCGCTTCACGTACTTCCGTGACAGCCGGGATCTGATTCTCGTTAAAAAGCTGGATCGCATGACGCGACCGATCCCCACCCATCATGGTGACCATAAGCGGTTTATTGCGCTTGGCTGCGTTGTATTCCTCAATAACGGCCTTAGCGACCTCAACAGGGTCCGTGATCGCTGTTTCACAATAAAGGACAACAAGCGCGTGGACCTTGTCCTCGGCAAGAGCGATCCGCACGGCCTTACGGTAGCTCTCGCATCCGCCACCGCCCGTGACATCAATCGGATTTTTAGTACTGCCGAAATCAGGCATGGTCTCCCGAAACTTCGCCTCAAGCCACTGAGGGTCATCCAAAAGCTTCATACCAAAATTCTCACATTCATCCGTTGCGCTCACACCAATGCCACCACCATTGGTAATAATGAGCACATCTTCCCCCTTCGGAGCGGGTAACGACAGCACGCATGCCGCGCAAAAAGCCTTCGTAAATGTATTAGAACGGATCAAACCTAACTGATTAAAAGCTGCTGTATAAATCTTATCGGACCCAGAAAGGGATCCGGTATGCGACGCCGCGGCCTGAGCCCCCCTCTGAGACGACCCTGACTTAAGAATCACAACCGGCTTTTTGATATTGGTCGTCATGAACTTACGCCCATCCTTGATGCCTTCCATGTAAATAAGAATGACGCTGACATTCGGGTCATCATTGAAATACTCAATAAGCTCCTTCTCGCCAATATCCGCCTTGTTCCCAAGGCTCACAACCGCTGCCATGCCGATCTTCTGCATCATGGTCCAGCCCATGAGCGAAATTGCCAAAGCACCACTCTGAGAAATAAGCGCGATGCTGCCAGAAGCCACCTCTTGAGGACCAAAACTAGCATTAAGGTTCGACGGCGTATAAACAAATCCGAACGTATTCGGCCCCAATAGAGCAATGTTGTTCTGATCCGCAATATCCTTGATCGCCTTCTCCTCAGCGACCTTCCCAACCTCAGAAAACCCGGAGGTAATAACAACAGTTCCCTTCACATTCTTCTTAACACAATCTTTTAATACACTCTCCACAAATGGAGCGGGAACGGCGATCACAGCAAAATCAATATCCGTCGGAACATCAAGAACTGAGGAAAAACACTTGACCCCCAGGATCTCCGTTGACTTCTTGTTGATCGGATAGATCTTGCCCTTAAATCCATTTTGAATAACATTGTTGAGGATTTGAAACCCGACCTTGCCTGGCTCGGATGAGGCACCGACGATCGCAATAGTTTCAGGATTAAAAACTTTCTTGAGATTTTGTATCTTTACGGAAGGGCTTTCAGGCGACATAACAACCTCGATCTTTTAGTATTCCTAAAGGGGCCAACGCACCCGGTCCTTTTGGATGCGCTGCCCCTTGAATTATCAAACTTCCTTCACCAGCCGATCAGACCTGCGGAGCTGCGGGCGTAACCGGAGCGACCTGCTTGGCCAATGCCTCATAGATCGCCCATTTCTGATTCACGTCCTCCTGAGCTAAAAGCATCAGGCGCTCGGCCTCTGCAGGCTTGGACTTTGTAAGCGACTTGAAACGTGTCTGATGATACGCATAATCCCTAAACGACATCTTCGGCGCCCCGGAATCCAGGACCAAAGGATTCTTTCCTTCCTTAATAAGCTCTGGGTTGAACCGGAAAAGCGGCCAATACCCCGCATCAACGGCCGCCTTCTGCTCTCCCAAGCCTTCGCTCATATTGATCCCGTGAGCGATACAATGACTATAGGCAATAATCAACGACGCGCCTGGATATTTCTCGGCCTCAATGACGGCCTTGAGAGTTTGCTCATCCTTGGCGCCCAAAGCAACGGAAGCAACATACACGTTTCCATAAGTCATGATCATGCGCGCCAGATCCTTTTTGGGCATCTGCTTACCAGAGGCCGCAAACTTGGCCACCGCACTGCGCGGAGTTGACTTGGAAGCCTGACCACCAGTATTCGAATACACCTCAGTATCAAGAACAAGGACATTGACATTGCGACCCTGGGCTAAAACATGATCTAAACCACCAAAACCAATGTCATAAGCCCATCCATCGCCACCAAAGATCCAGACGCTCTTTTTAACAAGATAATCGGCCATGGACAACAGATGCTTGGCATCAGAAGACGTATTCCCCTTAAGCTTATCTTTCAAAGCACCAATACGCTTACGCTGCTCAAAGATCTCCGCCTCATCAACCTGCTTGGCTGTCAGAATGGCATTCACCAATTCACCACCAACCTGCGACTCCAGCCTCTTTAAGAACTCAGAGGCCATGATGGCCTTCTGATCGATCGACAAACGGAAACCTAATCCGAATTCTGCATTGTCCTCAAACAGTGAATTCGACCAGGCAGGCCCGCGACCGTCACAATTTTGAGCATACGGCGTTGTCGGTAAATTCCCACCGTAAATAGACGTACACCCTGTGGCATTGGCGATGATCGCGCGCTCACCGTAAAGCTGACTGATAAGCTTGATATAAGGCGTCTCGCCGCAACCGGCACAGGCTCCCGAAAACTCAAATAAGGGCCGCAACAGCTGAACACCGCGAACTGAATTCTGCTTGACCTTGGAACGATCCGCATCTGGAAGGTTGAGGAAAAACTCCCAATTCCTGGCCTCACGATCGCGAATAGGCGCGATGGTAACCATATTGATAGCCTTCTTCGTCGGATCCTTCTTACTCTTGGCAGGACACGCCGAAACGCAAACCCCGCAACCCGTACAATCCTCAGCCGCGATCTGAATGCGAAATTTCATACCAGCAAATTCTTTATCCTTGGCCGCGGCCGTCACAAACGACGCATCCGCACCCTTTAAATTCTCTTCCGAAATCATCTTGCTGCGAATAACCGCATGAGGACATACCATCACACACTTACCGCACTGAATACAGGTCTCAGAATCCCACTCAGGACAATCGAGCGCCACACAACGTTTTTCAAACTGTGTTGTAGCCGTCGGAAACGTCCCGTCAACCGGCATCTTGCTGACCGGCAGACTGTCACCGCGCCCCGCGATGATCTCGGACGTTACGCTCTTCACAAATTCCGTAGGCTTACCAGAAACAGGTGACTTAAGCTGGATCGTACTCGTAGCTGCTGCCGGGATCTTCACTTCATGAAGATTGGCAAGCGTTTCATCAACAGCCTTGAAATTCTGATCAACAACGTCCTGACCTTTTTTGCCATACGCCTTTTCAATCGACTTCTTGATCTGCTTGATGGCCTCTTCTCTCGGAAGAACTCCAGAGATAGCAAAGAAACATGTCTGCATGATCGTGTTAATGCGACCACCCATACCTGTCTTGATCGCCACAGAATACGCATCGATCACATAAAACTTAAGTTTCTTTTGAATAATATGATCTTGAATAAGGCGAGGAAGTGAATCCCATACCTTGTCGGAAGGAAGCGTCGAATTCAAAAGAAACACAGCGCCTTCGGCAGCATCCTTCAGCATGTCATATCTCTCCAGGAAAATTCCCTGGTGACACGCCACAAAATCTGCCCTGCCGATAAGATACGGTGCCCGAATTGGATTTGTCCCGAAACGCAAATGCGATACGGTCATGGACCCGGATTTCTTGGAATCATAAACAAAATATCCCTGCCCAAAATTAGGAGTGTTCTCAGCAATGATCTTGATCGTCGCCTTATTAGCGCCAACCGTGCCATCCGCGCCTAACCCATAAAAAAGACAACACTTGCTCTGAGGATCCTCAATAACAAATTTCTGATCCACATCCAAACTCGTATGAGAAACATCGTCATTAATGCCGACCGTAAAATGATTCTTAGGGTTCGCCTTCTTCATCTCATCGAAAACAGCCTTGACCATCGCAGGGGTAAATTCCTTAGAGGAAAGTCCATAACGTCCGCCAATGACCTTGGGAAGGACCTTGAGTGTCCCCTCCTGCTGCCCTTCAAAGAGAGCATTCACGATATCCTGATACAATGGCTCTCCCGCCGAACCCGGCTCCTTGGTGCGATCCAAAACAGCCAGAACTTTGACAGTCTTAGGAAGAGAGCTGAGGAAATACTTCACCGAAAACGGACGATAAAGGCGAACATTCACAAGCCCCACCTTCTCGCCCTTGGCCTTCAAATAATCGATCGTTGTGCTGATCGTTTCACAGGAAGACGCCATGGAAATGATCACCCGCTCCGCATCCGCCGGTCCGTAATAATCAAACAGTTTATACTGACGCCCCGTCAACTTGCCGTACTTGTCCATCGCCTTCTGAACAATCTCAGGACAAGCCGCATAAAAAGGATTAACCGTCTCGCGACCCTGAAAATAGACATCCGGGTTTTGGGCCGTACCACGCATGACCGGCCTGTCCGGCGTAAGCCCACGATTACGGTGCGCAATGATCAGATCATCGTCGATCATGGACTTGATATCATCCTCAGAAAGAAGCTCGATCTTGTTAACCTCGTGAGAAGTACGAAATCCATCAAAGAAATGAACAAACGGAATACGGCTTTCCAAGGTCGCGGCATAAGCGATCATCGCCGAATCGTGCGACTCCTGGACACTGGCTGAGGCCAAAAACGCAAATCCCGTTTGACGGGCGGCCATCACATCCGAATGATCCCCGAATATCGAAAGGGCCTGGGCGGCCAGAGAACGCGCCGAGACATGGAACACGGCAGAGGTCAACTCACCCGCAATCTTATACATATTTGGGATCTTGAGCAAAAGGCCCTGAGATGCAGTAAAGGTTGAGGACATGGCCCCGGCCTGAAGAGCTCCATGAACGGTCCCGGCCGCTCCCCCTTCTGACTGCATTTCCTGAACCGTGGGAACAGAACCCTAAGAATCATTTTACGGTCGGCATTAATGACGATGTTTCTCATACGAGT
>JADGCU010000086.1 GCA_015228785.1 Candidatus Omnitrophota bacterium | reverse complement strand
AAATTTAACATATGACCCCTTTCGCCTTTGACGATAACGGCATTCTAACTTAATCTGCTTCTATTACCCATCACAAAAGCAAAAACGTTAAATGACATGGCGGCGCAAAAAACTGGCAAAGCGATTTCGGGATTTATTCTTTGTCTTTTTCATGCCCTAACAAGAATCAAGGTCAGGATGGCGCCTAAAAATGGCGGAGCATTTTCAGGCATAACAACCATTTCTCGACTGACCAAGGATTCTTGGGAGGTGTTCCAGAAGTCTGCGCGGCGACCTTCGGGAGCCCGAGACTTCTGGATTCCATTCCGGGTGGCGCCTGAAAACGACAAAATAGAACTCGTCGCGTTCGTGACGCCTTACGGGGCAGAGCCGGCAAGGCATCACCATCTTTTTCCCTAATAAAAAACGGCAAGCTTTCCCCTTTCGGGATAAAAGCTTGCCATATATGGAAAAAGATGGTGGACACGATCGACACCAATTCGAACCGCATCAACAATTTCAGCTAAAATCATAATAAGAACACTTAAACCACAGCCTTTGTATCAAAAAGTATCGCAAAAGGCGAAAGAATTACATGCCCTGGGAATGGGATATAAAAAAATCGCCAAAGCCCTGAATATCTCAATAATGTGTGCACGAAGAGCCTGCAATTACACTACATTTACTTGTTAGTCGCTCTTTGTAGCGCAATCCCTATCCGCTCGATCTCTTTTTTATAAAGCGGAAAATCCTTACCCGCATGTGTTAAGACCTTCAAAATGTCTGCCTTCCACCCCTTGGGAAGTTTTTTAAAGCGATCAACAATATCCTGAACATCGACGATACTCGATGTGCAAAGCGCCTGCTCAAGGTCTTTCCCTCTTTTAACCAAGTTCTTTCGTTTGGCAGAAATGATCAGTTTATGAAAGAAATAATTGGCCGGATGTGGCACCCGAACCTTAACACCTGCTACTGGCACGATCACAGAATCCTGCAGAAGCAGCTCCATATAACGCAAAGGGGTTGCTCTAAGACCGAGCTTTTTGAAATTAATAGACTCGACGGATCCTCTACCTTTTTCAGCAGTTAGAAACTCGATCACAAAATCAGCCTTCCAAAGGAACAACGAACCATCACTGCGAAAGTCGCATCGAAAGCCCAACTTTTCCAGCTGACTCACAAGCTCTAGATGTTCCCGCCCACGGAATGGATTAGGTATAAGGAAATCAACATCCTGCGTTACAAAAGGTAACGACCTGGCCCCAAGATATTTCTGATAAACGAGAAAAGACCAGCTCCCGATCAACTCAACACCTTCATCAAAGAGCCCGTTCTTTGCAAAAACCTTTAAAATATCCTCAATGATCTCAAGCACGCTTCCTCCCTTGGGCCCTGCGCACCACCCGCAGTCCTTCATCAACCTTCTTCAGCTCGACCTTGAGAGCCCGTCGCTCAGAAAGTTGTTTAAGCAAACCCTCTGGGTTTTCTTTACCCAAATATTTATGTACAACCTTCTTCCCGACTCTTTTCTGCAAATAATAATAGACCGACCCGGAAATCTTGCGCTTTTTAATACTCCCCGACGGCAAAGCCTTCAGATTCTTTGCGATCCGTTTTCCCAGATCTCTATAGTGCTTCTTGCTTTCTATAAGAACGCCCTTCAAGACATCCATAACCGCCTCCTTTTACACTACAATAGTACCACAAATAACGATTGTAGTGTAAATAATAATGCTTCGCAAATGCTTCACAAATTAAATACCCAACATATTCACGAATAAGACGGAATGTTGGGTAAGGGGCTGGTGTCTTGCAGGGTTGTGGCGCAGGAGATCGGCAGAGCGGCTTCCGGAACGCCTGAATCGAGGTGCGCTTTACAGGGCGGAGCCCGTAAAGCATCACCATTTCGACTGTCCAAGAATTCTTGGAAAGGCGTCCAGAAACCTTGCGACAACCAATAGCTCCCAAGGTTTCTGGATTCCTTCTATCTCTTTTCTTGCCCTGACACGAATCCTTATCAGGGCACCATTCTTTTCCCGCATAAAACAAAAAACTTCCTCCTATAACAGGTAAGAAGTTTCTTACATAGAGAAAAAGAATGGTAGCCCAAGATCTGGGCGCACACGAAAACATCCCTCAAAACAATCGAGAATTTTAACAAATATATACGCTATTATTAAAGAATCAGAGATAAAAATGTCCCTCCTCGAAGGTGGACATTGGCTATTTCTTTCATCAAATCATTTAAAGCGTTTAACTAAAGCGCCCTGCAGAGAAGAAACAATCATTGTCAGCAATACTGATGCTCCAAAGAAATAGATACCACTCTCTGCTCTTGCCACGGCCAAGGCTCCCAGTTTGAGCCATACGATAATGATCGCAGACACGAAAACATCCAGCATGGACCATTTACCAAAAACCTCCATGAGATAAATCAGCTTTCCTCTGCGCTCATCCGTTAACCTTATGAACCACACAGCAGAAAGAGAAATTAACTTTGCAATAGGGAAAATAACAGAGAAAACAAATATGATCACAGCCAAAACGTACATTTTCTCATGCCAAAGGTTCTGCACCCCGGTAATAATTGTATATGTATTGCTTTCCCATAATTTACGAACAGTCATGACCGGAAGCGACAACCCGACAACCAGTAAGCCTATCGAGAAAATAATAAGAAGAACTATATCAACCCTTCTAGGATTAAGCGTCTGCAATGATCGCATTGGGGAAGTCTTCATATTTCTGAACCCTCCATCAACTCAATAATCTTAGGGCAAACTGTCTCACCCTGATGGTATCCGCATCCCGTAAATGGAAAGCAGGATGTCTTTCCCTAAAAAATATCGAAAATAAGACCTGTGCCCCTGGAACAATAATTGGAAACTGTTCTTTTTGAAGAATGGGCATGCTTTTTCGGACATCGTTGCAAAATGTACTCCCTTAGCCCCCTCTTCTTTCAGGTAGTCGAGATAAGCCCTGATCAGTTTGGATCCGACCCCAAGTGCACGATATTCTTGAATAATATTGATATGAAGCGTCGCGGGATAATCTATTAAGAAAATAGGAGCCTTAAATTCACCTTTTACTAAACTCAAAAATATGTGAAACAAGAATGCCATATTTTTCTTGTGTAGAAGAGTGCCGCGTCGCAGGGCTTTAATTAATAAGGGCAACACGATCTTTTTAACAGTCATTTGATCCATACGCTTCATGTTATTCGATCCCAACAAGTATCCAACAACCCTGTTTTCGTATTCTGCCACAAAGCATGATCCTGATTCGTAGTCCGTAAAATATAATGTTAATGCATCGGCAAATATTTCATCGTCGTCAAAAAAAATGACGCTCGGTTCCCCCATCAATGCCGTCTGACAGCAGATCTGACGGACCATTGATCTGTCCCGAGCATCATACTTTCGAATAATGAACACCGGATCAGTTGCCAATAACACACTTCTTTCTAAAATGATCCATCCGCCTTTGTGGGGCCGTCATTGTTCGATTGGGATCCTTTTAAGCTCCCACCCTCATCTGTCACGCATACGATTTTACAAATAACAAGAAGAGAGCATATCTTACCCGGGTCGCACGGTATAGGCTCACACACCTGAGTGCACCCAGGAGAGGTAATAGGAGGAGAAGCGATGGGATCAGCAAGCACCTCCCCACTCATAACAATCAGAAAGACTGCTGAAATAATAGAAAGAATTGATCTTTTCATACTTTTCTCCTATTGGTTGTTCAGTATTTCTTGAAACTTTTTTCTACCCTTAACCACAAGTTAAAGTCCCTTTAACTATATATATTATGAAAGCCTTCAAGAATTGAATCAATTGTACCAAGGTACCTGTCACGGCCTGACCGAAGACATGAAGCGACTTTGTGTTGTTATAGCCATGCTGTGGTGATTGGAAATAGTTTGTGTCGCAGAAAAAGTCTAGAACCTGTTTAATAGCTACTTAACGCTGTCTTTTCCGGCATGAACTCGCCGTTTGTTTGGCCTCTTTCACTCAGCGCCTTTTTGATCTTCTCTTGCAACTCGCCATGAGCAAAAGGTTTGAATAAAGAAGCCCAGCCACCCGCGGCCGCAATTTCTGTTTCACAAATGACTTCTCCGCCAGTTATTATAATCACGATCAAATCCGGGCTGATCTTCTTTATTCTTCTGCACGTTTCAACACCGTTCATGTGAGGCATATTTATATCGACCAACGCAAGACTATAATTCTTTTGTGTTACGGCTTCCAATGCTTCTTCTCCGCTCAAGACACTGTCAACACTATACCCCGCGCCCCCCAACGCTCGCATTAATGAAGAACCGATGAACGCCTCATCATCAACAACTAATATGCTTTCAACAGACATATCAATTCCTTTCATATTTACGTCTTGCGCCCATCTAAGCACCCGTTGCCACCGGCAACATAACCTTAAATGAGGCCCCTCTCTCCTGCCCCATAGGCGGACTTTCAACTGATATTTCCCCGCCGTGTCCTTGTATTATGGAATGAGCGACGGCCAAACCGAGACCTGTGCCCTTCCCCGGTCTTTTTGTCGTAAAGAAGGGATCAAAAAGTTTAAGGAGATCTTCTTTTTTTATCCCACAAGCGCTATCCGTAAATTCTAACTCAACAAAACGACTCCCCAGAGCCATGACAGACCTGGCTGAGATTTTAATTATGCCCTTCTTTTCCATGGCATCGATGGCATTGCTTATGATAATAATGATTACCTGCTCAAGCTGATTTCTGTCTGCTTTAACCATGGGCAAATCTTTTTCAAAGGATTTCTCCACATCAACATCATCGCCAAGCAGTATTTTATGACTAAAATCAAGCACGAATTCGATCACTTTACAGCAGTCTAATTCTTCCTTTACACCTGTCGCTGGCACAGAATAATGCAGGAGCCCTTTAACGATCTTGGCCATACGTTCGCTGGCATGCGTAATCTCCTTGAAAGCATTGCGCTCCTCCGCTTGGAGATCTTTATGATCCACATAATATCTGGAAGTCGACAGTATCCCAGTAAGGGGATTGTTCAATTCATGCGCGACCCCGGCACTCAACACCCCTAAAGCAGCCATTTTCTCAGACTGAATGAGAAGAGACTGGGTTTCTTTCAGTTCTTTATACGCTGCTTGAATTTCCGCCATTTTCTTTTCCATTGTTTCTGCGGCGCCCTTGGCCTTAGCGACTTCAAGGGCAGCTTGTTCAGCCTGCTTGCGCTCCGTGATGTCACGAATATTGCATTGGAGAACTTTCGTCTTATCCACCAAGAAAACATCCGAACTTCGCCCCAGGCCTTGTTTGGTTTTTACCTGCACGTCTTTGTAATAAATCACACCATCTGCTGTCAATCTTGATATCATCTCTTGAAAATCCTTAACATCTTTGGTCACGCCGATGTCCCATAATCTCTCCTTTAAGAACTCCTCCTGGGAATACGACAATAATTTTTGAGCAGCTGCGTTTGAATTTAGAATACTGCCCTCGACCTTATGAACAAGTAATAATCCATCTAGAGACGTTTCAAAGGCCCGCCGAAATCGCTCCTCGGACGCTTTCAATTCTTCTTCTAATTGCTTACGCTCAGTGATGTCTTCAATAGTTAGCAATATCAGCTCTTCCTCCTCATCTTCCCCTTCCCCAAGCGCCATTCCAGCAATTGTTGCTGTTATCCTTTTAGGCACACGCAACTGACAAGCGTTCAGGATCATAACTCGCCTGCCGATTTGCTCAAATTTACGCTCAACTTCATAATCTTTAACAATTTATTCCCGACCTGATTATTGATGGTTTCATCGCTCACATAGCCAGGAAAAC
>JADGCU010000028.1:24344-24932 GCA_015228785.1 Candidatus Omnitrophota bacterium | reverse complement strand
AGGGTGTGAATTGGTCTGATCTTGAAGTTCTGTCGAAGCAAGGCGTGAATTGGGCAGATTTTGAAATGATGACACTTGAGGGTGTGAATTGGGTCGATATAGAAGTTCTTTCGAAGCAGGGTGTGAATTGGAGTGATCTTGAAGCGCTCTCTTTGACAGGAGTGAATTGGGCTGATCTGGATATTATGTCTGATTCGGGAGTGAACTGGTCTGATCTTGGTATTTTGAGCGAGACAGGGATCAATTGGTCTGATCTTGATATCTTGTCGGATTCTGGGATTAATTGGTCTGATATGGGGATCTTCTCTAATGAAGGTGTGAATTGGTCAGATCTCGAGGTAGTTACGAAGCAGGGGCTGAACTGGTCAGATCTTGAGGCTATGACAAAACAAAATATTAATTGGTCTGACTTTGAGGCATTGACAAAACAGTCTGTGAATTGGGCAGATATAGAAACATTAACTAAACAGAGTATTAATTGGGCGGATTTGGAATTGTTGAGTCAATCAGGCGTGAATTGGTCTGACTTCCAGATGATGACGACCTCAGGAATAAACTGGTCTGATTGGACGATGCTGACTGAGGCGG
>JADGCU010000028.1:0-24284 GCA_015228785.1 Candidatus Omnitrophota bacterium | reverse complement strand
TGGTCTGATTTTGGTTCTATGAGTAACCAGGCGATTAATTGGGCAGATATTGAAGTATTGACAAAGGAAGAGATTAATTGGTCTGATATCGGCGCTATGAGTAACCAGGCGATCAACTGGGCGGATGTTGAGGCGTTGACCAAACAAGGCGTGAATTGGGCTGATATCGAGAAGCTTTCGATCTCCGGGGTGAATTGGGATGATATTAGCAGGATGTCTCAGGCGGGGGTGAATTGGGAAGATATGGGAGTCATGTCAGAGGTCCGTGTGAATTGGGATAGTCTTGGGGCTATGACAACGGCAGATGTAAACTGGGAAGATTTTGCTGTCATGACGGATCTTGGCGTGAATTGGGACAGTTTCGATGTGATGTCCAAGTCTGATATTAATTGGACAGATATGAATGCCATGACAATGGCTGGTGTGAATTGGACGGATCTTTCGAGTCTGTCTGAAGCTGGCATCAATTGGACAGATCTTGATATTTTAAGTGATTCAGGGATCAACTGGTCTGATCTGGACATCTTAAGTGACACAGGGATCAACTGGTCTGATCTGGATATTTTAAGTGACTCAGGGATCAATTGGTCTGATTTTGGTTCCATGACTAATCAGGCGATTAATTGGGCAGATCTTGAACTATTGACAAAACAAGGATTGAATTGGGCAGATATTGAGGTTCTTTCTGCTTCAGGGATCAACTGGTCAGATCTTGATATCTTAAGTGATTCTGGGATCAACTGGTCTGATTTGGATATCTTAAGCGATTCTGGTGTGAATTGGTCTGATCTTCAGTCCATGAGTCTTACCGGTATTAATTGGTCGGATTTCAATCTTATGAGCAATGCGGGTGTCAATTGGTCTGATATTGCCCTTATGAGTGAAACGGGTGTCAATTGGTCTGATATGGGTATTTTAAGTGATTCAGGGATCAATTGGTCTGATCTTGATATTTTAAGTGATTCAGGGATCAATTGGTCTGATCTTGACATTCTAAGTGATTCAGGGATTAATTGGTCTGATCTTGATATTTTAAGTGATTCAGGGATCAATTGGTCTGATATGAGCTCGTTGACTAATGAAGCGATAAATTGGTCGGATATAGAAGTATTGACCAAACAAGGAGTGAATTGGTCTGATATCGAGATGCTTTCGATTTCCGGTGTGAATTGGACAGATTTAAATTCCATGACGACGGCCGGTGTGAATTGGACGGATATGACTTCTTTGACTGAAGCGAATGTTAATTGGGAGGATCTTGCGCAATTAAGTGAGGCAAGTGTGAATTGGGATGATATCGGGGTGCTGTCATTGGCAGGTTCCAATTGGGAGGACTTTGAGGTAATGACGCACGCGGCGGTCAATTGGGATGGCCTTACGCAGATGACTGAGTCGGGCGTGAATTGGGATGATATGAAGATCATGACGGAGGCAGGGGCCAATTGGGATAGCATGGCGGCAATGGCGAATGCGAATATCAATTGGGATGATCTTCAGACCATGAGCCAGACAGGCATCAATTGGTCTGACTTTGGGATCATGTCCGCATCTGGTATTAATTGGTCTGATCTTGATATTTTGAGTGATTCCGGGATCAATTGGTCTGATCTTGATATTTTGAGTGATTCCGGGATCAATTGGTCTGATCTTGATATTTTGAGCGATTCGGGAATCAACTGGTTTGATCTTGCCCTTATGAGTGAGACACGTGTTAATTGGTCTGAGTTGGCTGTGTTGAGTGAAGCAGGTGTGAATTGGGATGATTTTAGTGTCTTGAGCGCAGCCGGCATTAATTGGGATGATATGGGCCAGATGAGTTTGTCTTCTGTCAATTGGACCGATCTCGAGAGCATGACAGAGACAGGAATTAATTGGTCGGATATTCAGCAGATGACTAATCAGGGAGTTAATTGGACAGATGTTGAGGCATTAACTAAACAAGGGATTAATTGGGCAGATATTGAAACAATGACACTTCAGGGGGTTAATTGGTCTGATTTAACATTTATGAGTGAAGCTGGTATTAATTGGACCGATCTTAGCATGTTGTCTGATAGTGCTATCAATTGGGCGGATATGACAAGCATGACGACAGCTGGCCTTAATTGGACCGATCTCTCGAGTATGACGGAGAGCGGTATTAATTGGACAGAAATGATGATTATGACGACCCAGGGGATTAATTGGGCGGCGCTGACGCAACTTTCTGAAGCTAATGTTAATTGGGATGGTTTGAGCTCAATTTCCGGTTCAAATATTAATTGGGATGATTTTAGCCGGTTCTCTCAGGCGGGTATTAATTGGACAGATATTTCTTCTATGAGTAATACTGGCATTAATTGGGAAGATGTTGGGCATCTTTCCGATGCGGGTGTTAATTGGGAAGACATTGGTCGTATGAGCGCTGAAGGAATTAATTGGAGTGATATTGGTCTTCTGTCCGAAACCGGTATTAATTGGCAGGATATTAAACAATTGACGGATGCCAATATTAATTGGGAAGACGTCGCAGAATTGAGTGCAAATGGCATTAATTGGATTGATATTAGCAACATGTCATCTGCGGGGATTAATTGGTATGACATTGATATACTTTCCAATGTAGGTATTAATTGGGATGATATTGGGACGCTTTCTCTATCGGGTATTAATTGGTCGGATTTGAATATCTTAACCACTTCAAATGTGAATTGGGGTGATCTTACTGCCATGACGAGTTTGGGTATTAATTGGGATGATTTGAGCGTCATGAATGCGGTGGGTATTAATTGGAGTGACTTGGGTTTGTTAGCCGAGTCTGGTGTTAATTGGGATGATATGGGGGCTATGTCGACGGCGAGTATTAACTGGGGCGACATGACTGTTATGTTAAGTACTGGAACAAACTGGCAGGATATGAGCGCGACATCAAACGCAGGAATTAATTGGTATGATCTTAATAGCATGACGAATTCAGGGATCAACTGGTCGGGCATGGAATACTTCTCGCAGAATGCCAAGACGCTCGTTGGCAATGTCCAGACGATTTTTGAAGCGGTCGGTGATGCTACAGATGATTCAGCCACAGAAAGCATTGTTGGACGGACGAAGAAAATATTAGATGAACTGACAAGTGGGAATATTGGGGCCGTTATTGATGTTCTTGGGACGGCAACGGATACCGCAGCTTCGGGTACAATCTTTGGTGATCTCAATAATGTTCAGACGCTGATAGGCAGTCCTTCTTCTGGGGCCGCAGACATGTTTGATCAGATGGATACTATTCAGAGTTTTGCTTCCAAGGGGAAAAATAGTGCAGATGCGGCGTATACAACAGCAAAGAATATTTTATCAGATCTTGGCGTGAGCGGTGCAACGCCCAACGCATATGATCAATTAAGACTTTTGGAAACCCTGATCAAGGATATTCAGAATGCGGCGTTAGATTTGGGTGGAAGGCAGGATGCGACCAGTCAGCTGGCTCAGCAGATTGTGGAACTATTAACAAGGCAGTTGAATGAACAGGCAAAATTGGCAGGGCTTGGCGGAACAGGGTTGACGACGCCTGAATTGACCACATCTCAGGCTAAAGAAATGGATATGGAAAAGATCAATGAGAAGCTTGATGAGATCGATGCCAAGATCCGTGCTCTCCAAGAGGCTATGAAGACAGATGATGTGGTTGTGAAGACTTGGTTTGAAAGTGAGGAGTAATTGATGTTGGAGTGGTTAAGAACACCAAGAGGCAGGCTGATGTCGCTTTTTGGCGCCGCTCTTATTTTCTTTTTTAGTGTTGGAGTTTCTTGGGCAGATGTGATTATTAATGTTCTTGCCGTGAACGGCAAGGATGTTGTGATAGAAAAAGATGTAGAGTTTAGCCTTCCTGGGGAAGTCAAGCCTGAGGATGTTCTTGATCCTGCTGGCCTTACGCTGAGTTACAATGTCAAGGAGTCCGGTTATTATCTTCACGGTCTTGTTTCATTAAAAGGCAAGGAAACCAAGACTTTTCGTGTGCGCGTGCGGGATATCTGGCGTGTTCGTGAAGAAGATATTTCTAAGATTAAAGAAGAGATAGAAGAAGGTTTTAAGGAAATGGGGTCTGAGCGAAACTTAGAGAATGGGAAGGCCCTTCGGCAAAAACTTCTTACTCAAGTTAATGATGTTCTTTCTGAGCAAAGCATGGCTGATGGCACGATAGATCAGCGTATTGATGCGTATCGTAATCGCATACAAATTTTGAGTGATGTACGAAACAAAACAAAGTTGATTGATTTTTGGCGTTCAGACGCATCTGATGAGGAGACAAGAAAGCCGATTAGTTATCTTGTTGAAGTTTCTAATCCATCGGAGAAGATGCGAAAGGCAAAACAACAGCATTATCTTCCGTCAGAGGTTAGGGCGGAATATATTATTGACCGACAGGGATATGAGGCCCGTTTTGATGAAAAGAAGAACCAGGTTTTTCTCTTTAAAGAGGAGGATATTGCTGCCAAGGACAAGAAGCTGGTTCGCTTTTTGATCAAGGATGTTTGGTTTCTTCCTAAGAAAGAAATGGGTTTTGTTAGAGATCGGGCACAGTTCATAAATAATTCGCTTAAGAGTTCCTCATACGCAGAGACGGCTAAAGCTCTTTGGGGAGAGATCATCAATAACTTAGATCTCATTGACATGCAGCAGGCGTCCCCTGAGTCCGATATTAGGATGCATATTGGTGCTTATAGGATCAATGAAAAACGTTTTGAAATAGCCATGAAGGATTTGGATGCTTTAGAAAAGCTCTTATCGCGTCAGCGTGAAGAGATGGAAAAGAGTCGTCTTAAGAATGTAATGCAGAAAATTGGCGCCATGAAATCAATGGCACGTGTTTCTCAGGCCATGTTTGATAAGAAGCCGAGAATTAATACTGCTTGGAAGATTATAGGGATGGTGATGATCTTTTTGGCGCTTCTTACCATTATATATTTTTTGACGGCCCATATTCGCTCAGGGCGGGAAAAGAAACAGGAAGAGTTAAAGCTTTCTCAGGATAAAATATAGAGTGGGAAGGCATAAGGCAGGAATAATAAAGATATGAGCATTAAGCTACAGTATACAGAAATCGGCATTGTTAAGGCTATTCGCGGGTGTATTGTCATTATTTCGGGATTTAAGAATTGTATCAATGGGCAGATCATCAAGTTTGGTTATGGGACCATTGGGATGATCGTTGGTTTTACAGAAACAGAGGCGCAGGTTCTTATTATTAAAGAGGTGGAAAAGATCCGTACTGGTCAGGAGGCCGCGGCATCCGTGGAGCCCTTTAATACGCCTGTTGGTAAGAATTTTATTGGCCGTATCGTTAATTCCCTCGGAGAGTCCATGGATGGGTTGGGCCCCATTGTGCCGGATGAGATGGCTCCGATCTTTCCTGATTCTCCTCCGATCTTAGATCGACAGCCGCTTAATAAAACTCTTGAGACAGGTATTAAGGTCTTGGATGCTATGATTCCGATTGGCCGTGGTCAGCGAGAGTTGATTTTAGGCGATAAGATGACCGGCAAGACGACCTTTGTGACCGATACGATCATTAATCAGAAGAGGAGTGGGGTTGTCTGTATTTATTGTGGTATCGGCAAGGCACGATCTTCCTTAGCAAAAGTAGTTCAGCTTTTTAAAGATCACGGATGTTTTGATTATAGTATTATCGTTTCTGCTGGTGCCTCAACGACGCCAGGTCAGCAATATTTGGCGCCATATGTTGCCTGTTCGTTGGGAGAATATTTTATGCAGCGCGGGCAGGATGTTTTTATTGGATTTGATGACTTCACCAAGCATGCCTGGGCCTACCGCGAGATCACGCTTCTTCTGGGTCGTCCGCCGGGTCGTGATTCCTATCCTGGTGATATTTTCTATTTACACTCTAAAATGATCGAGCGTTCCTGTTATCTTTCCAAAGAAAAAGGGGGCGGGTCTATGACCTTCTTCCCGATTGTTGAGATTTTGGAAGGCGATTTGACAGCGTTTGTTCCGTCAAATCTTGTTTCTATGACCGACGGGCAGATTCTCTTAAGTGCTCAACTTTTTGGAGAGGGACAGAAGCCAGCTCTTGATCTGGGTCTTTCGGTCTCTCGTGTTGGATCTAAGGTCCAATGGCATGCGATTAAGACGCTTTCTGGTCCTTTGCGTCTGGAATACCTTCAGTATCGGGAGCTTTTACGTCTTTCTAAATTGAAGACGTCTGGCCAATCTGAGGAGATGAAGCAGAAATTGCATCGTGGGGCAATTCTGACCGCGATTCTTCGTCAGGACAAAGATTCACCGGTTTGTCAGGAGATGCAGGTTTTAGTTTTCTATGCTTTTAATAAAAAGTATTTGAATGAATTGGATATTGATAAGGTTAATGAACTTCAGGCGAGATGTTTTGATTATACGGCGAAAAATAAACCAGAATTAATGAAGATTTTGCGGGAACGCAAGAAATTAGATGCTGAGATCGAGGGCATGCTGGATACGGTTATCACAGGTCTTATTTCGGAGATTAATACTAATTCTTCTCGTGTTGTGAGCGATGAGGAATAAGAACATGCGGTTGGTGGTATATGGGGTCTCAGTATAAGGCCAATTTTCGTTGTGTTATTTTGAGTGCCAAACGCCGCGTATTTGAAGATGAGATTAACAGTCTTTTTGTAACCGGTGATCAGGGTGAGTATGAGATATTGGCGTATCATTACCCTTTGATCGGGATCGTTAAGGGGGATTTAGTAATTAATTGGGAAAAGCGTCTTCAGGTCAAAGGCGGTGTTCTGAGGTTTTTTGCCAATGAGTGCAATATTATTGTTGAAGAGAAGATTTCAGAACAGGCCAAAGAATCATAATCATTTTGGGATAAAGACATGTTAGCAGAAACGTTTATTATTTTGACAGTCATGTTTATTGCGGTAATGGGACCAGCGGTTGTTATTTCGGTCCTTGGTTATGCGGTTATTAAAGCGCTCAGCCGTAACCCTTCTGCGGCTTCCAAGATTTTTATAGGGATGGCCATTATGTTGGTATTTGTTGAGGCGATCTCGATCGTGTCTATTTTGATCATTTTTCAGTTATTCGCGAGGTGATGATGCGTTTTGAGTATTGGCATGAAGGGTTGATTTTTATTGGGTGTTTTCTTGTTATGGTGGGGTTCCCTTGTCTTATGGTAGGGTTCCTGGGGCCGAAACTGATTGATGAGATCGGGACTTGGCCGACGAAGGCCGCCCAAGCGCAGATGAGAGTGATTGTGCCTCTTCTTTTGGTGGAAGTGGTATCGTTTTGTATGCTGGCAGCATTCTTTCAGTTTTTTTCTGACTAACAAAGGAGCAGGTTCATGAGCTTTCCCATTATGGTCCAATTCGTTATTTTACAGTTACTTGTTTTTCTCGGTATTATTTTTATCCTTTATAGGGTTTTCGTGTCTCAGGTTGATGGCGCCAAACAGCGGCTTGAACGTGATGCCGAGGCGGCTCGTGCTAAAGAGGCAGAGCTTAATCGAAAGATCCGCCAGGCGGATGAGGAGCTTACGGCGCGCAAGAAAGAACTAGATAATCTTGAGCGTAAAATGAAGGGTGATCTTGAGGCCGAGGCGATTAAGCACAGAGAAGACCTTATTCAAAAAGCCCGAACAGAAGCTGAGGAGATTATTATCAAGGCCCAGAATGCGGCCGAAGGTATTCGCCGAGATGTCGAGAAGCAATTGGAGCTCAAGGTTGTTGATCATACTACGAAGGTGATCGATGAAGTCCTTTCGAAAAAGGCCAAGAGTGCTCTTGAGAAGGATCTTGTTGATGAATTTATTATTCAGCTTGCCAATGTCGATATGTCTAAGATCAGTATGGAAATTAAGGCGGCAGATGTTGTAACGACCCAAGGCCTGGGGGAGGCTGATCTTCGTCGTATTAGTGAGATTGTGCGTGCCAAAACAGGGCGTGATATTGCTCTTCATCCTAAGACGGAGGGCGGTCATATCTCAGGTGTGGTTCTTCAGTTTGGCAGTCTTCATTTGGATGGAAGCTTAAAGAGCGCAATTCGTGAGGCCGCAGCAAGTCTTAAGGCAGAAATTGAAAAAGGAAATTTAAAGAAATAGGTTCTTTGCGGTTGAGGGAATCAGATGGGAAAGGCCAGTAAGGTCAAGCGCGAGATGATCGAGGGCAAAGATCTGGTTGATCTCATTCAGGTCCTTAAGGACATTGCGGACATGAAGTTCCAGGATCTGTTTGCTCGTCGAGGCGGATTTCAAAGATTTGGTGAGTCTTTTTCTGAGTTTTTTCGTCTTTTGGAGTATACAGAGCTGAATCACCCGCTGATTGCCAACAACAATCCTAATCTCTGTATTGTGGTGATCACATCAGAAGATGGGTTTATCGGGGACTTGAATAATAAGGTTATTCTCAGAGCTATGGCAGAGAGGGAGGAGAGCCCTAATGCTATCTTTGTTACTGTGGGGCGTAAAGGTGTGGCCAAGCTTGATATGATGGGTGTCAAGAGCGAGATGGTCTTTGAGGAGATCGCGGAACATGGAATGTACGAGATTTCCGTTAAGCTTAAAGATTATCTTGTTGAGCAGGTGATGAATGATAAGTTTGGTCGAGTGAAGATTGTTTATCCCTGGCCCAAGGATTTACAAACGGTCAAGGCGCGCTCGGTGAAACTTCTTCCGTGCGATTTTATTGCGCAAAAACAGCAGCAGACGGTTGAGCAGTTTACTAAGGTTCTTGAAGAGTCGGATCCTCTGGATATCATTGGATATTTGGCTAATTTGTGGACATCGTCAAAGATATTTGAAATGATGTTTGATACAAGTATTGCGGCCGTTTCTGCGCAGGCGCAGCAGCTTGATTCGAGTTTGACCAATGTAAAGAAGGAAAGCATTAATGTCAGGCTTCGTTATCGCAAGGCCCGTAAAGGCGATATCGACAAGAGTCTTCGGGAAGTTTTTTCATCACGGCTGATGGCAAATAAAACGTAACCTTTAAAGGTTTTTATGGAACAGACGGCACCTAAAACGAAGTTAGTAGCACCTACCCAGGCGGATAAAGATCGCAAGGTTAATGGCCGTATTGTTGCGATCCAGGGACCAGTTGTGGACGTCCGTTTTTATGATGGTGAGATGGCGCCTGCTGTCTATGACTGTATCGAGGTCTGGACGTATAATGGCAAAAGGGTGACTCTTCAGTGTTCCGAACATATTGGTCCAGGGCTTGTAAGGTGCACAGCTCTCCAAGACACATTAAACCTTCAGCAGAATGCGCCATGTTATTGTACGTATAAGCCAATTGCGATTCCGATAGGTGATGGGTGTTTTGGGCGCGTTATGGATACCAGCGGTCGTCCGCTTGATAACGGCGGGCCTTTTGAGAATTGTCCCAACATGGTTCCGATTCGTCAGCCTACGCCGCAGGTCAGTTTTGATCTCAAGAGCAAGAGACGTGAGATCCCTGAATTGCTGGAAACAGGGATTAAATATGTTGATCTTTTGTATCCGTTGATTAAGGGAAGTAAGACCGGTGTTATCGGGGGTGCCGGATGCGGGAAGACAGTCATTATTCTTGAGCTTATTAATAATATCGTTAAGGCTCACGGCGGAGCTTGCGTTTTTACAGGGATCGGAGAGCGCATTCGTGAGGGCAATGAGCTGTATTTTGAGCTTCATGAAAGCCATCTGTTACATAAGGTTATGCTGGCATTTGGTCAAATGGATCAGCCGCCCGGTGCGCGTGCGGAAGTTGTTAACGCTGGCTTAACGATGGCCGAGTACCTTGTTGCCAAGAACAAAGACGTCCTTTTGTTCATGGATAATCTTTACAGATTTGTCCAGGGGGGGCAGGAGGTTTCGACGCTCTTAGGACGTGTTCCGGCAGAGACAGGGTATCAGCCGACGATGTCTTCTGAAGTCAATACGGTCCAGGAACGTATTCGTTCCATTGATGGTGGTGGATCGATCACGGCCATGCAGGCCGTTTATGTCCCAGCGGATGATATGACAGATCCTGCTGTTGTTGCGATTTATGCGACGTTAGACGGGAATATCGTTTTGTCTCGTGATCTGGTCCAGCGCGGTATGTATCCGGCGATCGATCCCTTGCAGAGTTCCTGTACGAACCTTGATCCTATTGTCGTGGGGAAAGCTCATTTTGAGATATCCCAGCGTGTTATTCAGCATTTTAACAAGCATAATGCGTTAAAACGTATTGTGGCGGTTATTGGTATTGAAGAATTAAGCAAGGAAGATCAGCTTATTTATAAACGTGCTGAGAAACTCTATAATTTTATGACACAACCTTTCTCCGTGTCCGAAGTGTTTACCGGGAAGAAAGGCGAGTATGTTCATGTTGTTGATAATATCAGTGGTTGCGTCCGCATCCTCAATGGCGACTATGATCATCTGGAAGCCCAGGATTTCTATATGATCGGAACGGCACCGAGAGTCTGATTGTAGGATCATGATACTCCAGGCCGTCTCTCGTCGGTAATGAAGGTTCCTTATGCTTAAACCCTCCACGAATAGACTCTTTACAGACTCTTTGATTAAGGCACGGCTTCTTGATGAAAAAGCCTTACAGGAGCATCTCCTTGAGGCGCAGCGGCTCAATAAGAAGCTGGGGATCTATCTTGTCCAGCAGGGCATTCTGAAGGCGGATCAAATCGTTAAAGCTTTGTCACAACAGCTTCATCTGGAGGCTGTTAATTTAAAGACGCTTGTTATTGATAAGGCGGTTGTGGAGCGCGTGCCTGTCAAGATCGCTTCTTATTATCAGTTTATGCCGGTTTCGCTGGAGGGACAGAAACTGACTGTCGCTGTTTACGAACCGCTTGAGATTCATAGTCAGGATGATATTCGCGCGTATCTCGGTTTTGAAACCCGTTTTGTGATCACAACGCCGTTGGATATTGAAGAAGCTCTTAAGAAATATTATGGCCTGGCATCAGATACTATTGATCAGATCTTAACTAAAGATCCGCAGAAGCGGGGTCATTACGACCGTTCATCTAATAGCCCGATTGAAGATATTGAGCGTCAGAGTGAAGATCCTTCTGTCACAAAGCTTGTTAATCAGATCATTTTAGAGGCCTATCAGAAGCGTGCAACGGATATTCATATTGAGCCGTACCGCAATAAAGTCCGTTTCCGTTACCGTATCGACGGGGTCTTAATCGACGCGAACCTCCCGCCTGAAGCCAAGCATTTTCTGGCAGCTATTCTTTCACGTATCAAGATCATGGCGAATCTGATCATTACAGAAAAACGTTTACCGCAGGATGGCAGCGCTGTTGTGAGGACCAAGGATCAGACGTTGGACCTGCGGGTGTCGACTATTCCGACTCCTCATGGCGAGAGCATGGTCATCCGTATTTTACCGACGACGACAACTCTTTTAAATCTTGAGAAGCTTGGATTTAACACGGATAACGCGAAGAAATTCCGCGATCTGATCCGTTCTCCGCATGGTGTTTTGTTTGTGACAGGACCGACAGGAAGTGGGAAGACAACCACGTTGTATGCGTGTCTTAATGAGATCAATGATCCAACTCGAAAGATTATTACGATTGAGAATCCGATTGAATATGAAATGGAAGGGATTACCCAGATTCAGGTAAATCCTAATATTGCTTTTGATTTTGCCACAGGGTTGCGCAGTGTGTTGCGTCATGATCCAGATATTTTGATGGTGGGGGAAGTGCGGGATCGGGAGACGGCGGATATTGCGATCAGGACGGCTCTTACCGGGCATTTAGTCTTTTCAACGCTTCATACGAATGACGCGGCGAGTGCGGTGACACGTTTGGTTGATATGGGGGTTGAGCCGTATCTCGTTGCTTCGAGTGTACGGGCGTTTGTCGCTCAGCGGCTTGTGCGTGTGATCTGTTCACATTGTAAAGAGGAAGATTCGGAAACGCTTCTTGATGTCCGTCATGAGATCGCACAGAGTCTTGGGTTTGCATCATCTCAGGAGATCAAGATATTCAAGGGGCGCGGTTGTGATCATTGCAATGGGACAGGTTATTATGGGCGAACAGCTATTTATGAGATTTTGGATGTTAATGAAGATGTTCGTGCTGTGATCCTTGAGAAGCCGCGGGCGGAAGAGATCAAGCGCATCGCCGTGGCGCATGGGATGAGGACGCTTCGACAGGATGGATGGGTTAATGTGGTTAATGGCATCACAACGCCTGCGGAAGTCCTTAATGTGACCATGAAAGAGGAGTCGCCTTACGTTCAGAGGAGTGCTAAGGGGATTTCGCAGAGTGGAAGATCGTCGATAGGAATGGGCGCGCTTAAAGACGGGTATATGGTGGAGGCAAGGGGGTATCCGCGTTTGTTGCGGGACATGAAGGTCGAGTATTGCATTATGGACCGTGATAGTGCTCATCCGAATATTCTGAAACCGTTGGCAGGGTTGATTTCTGCGACAACACGGGATGTGAGTGCTTCGGGATTTAGCTTTGTATTGCCACAGAAACTCTCCATTGGGGCTCTTGTGGGAGCACGGATCCATATTGATGATGGGCGAGACCCGGTGAGCTGTTTGACACGGGTTATTCGTGTCGAAGAATATAAGAACGATCAGTTTTTAATAGCCCTGTTTTATTTGGATATGGCCCCTAAGGATCGTCAGAGAATGATTCAGAGGCTTCATCAGGTGAATTGACAGCTGTATTTTGTTCTTATCCTGCCGAGCTTACATGGTGGCCACCTTGGGATGTCGATACTGTCAGACAATAGGATTCGCAATTAATTAATCTTACGACGAGAATGTCGAGGAGTTTTGTTACTATTATGCACATATTTATTTATCGCGCCAAAAAGGAGAATGCCGAAACCGTAACTGGGGAGGTGGTGGCCCATGATGTGGATGCGGCCATTGATGAAGTAGGTCGGCTGGGGTTAATCCCTGTGTCTGTTGAGGAGAAGGTCATTGATGGGGCTCTTTCCAAGGGAGTTAAGGGGCGGCCGATAGGTCTTAAGGAGATGTATGGATTTACCCGGCAGTTGGTCGGGCTTCTTAAGTCAGGGGTCTCGCTTCTTCAGGCAGTGGACCTGTTGACAAAACAAACACACAACCGTTCTTTTGCCCGCGTTCTTGCTGATGTAGCCGCAGGCGTGCGAAATGGCCGGGCTTTTTCCACATGCCTTTCTGACCATCCCCGGGTTTTTTCAGACCTTTATGTCGCTATGGCAAGAGCGGGAGAGGAAAGCGGGAAACTTCGTGAGTTGTTGTTGAATATGGCAGGTTATTATAAGAAACAGGATGAGATCGCGATGAAGATCCGCACTGCCTTAGCCTATCCTGTTTTTATGTTCGTGGTGGGCATTCTTTCAGTCTTTTTTATTCTTACCTACGTTATGCCCAAGATCATGATTCTTTTTGATGGATTAAAGGCTCTTCCCTGGCCGACGGTCGTCGTGATAACGATGAGTCAGTTAGCCGCTAAAGGCTGGCCATTTCTCTTTGGCATGGTCCTTGTTTTGATGATCTTTTTTCGTTCTGTGGACCGTGCTCAGAAATTCAGGAGGGGCGTAAAGCGTTTTTTATTCAGTATTCCTGGGGTTAAGGGTTTTGTTTTGAAGATTGATACAGAAAGGTTTTCGAGGACACTAAGTCTTCTTCTTAATAGCGGGATTCCGATTCTTAAGGCGCTTGAGATTGCGATTCCTACTCTTGATAATGAAATGATGAAGCAGTCTCTCTGGGGATGTCACACAAAGGTCGCTGGAGGCATGGGATTTGGAGAGGCGCTTCAAGAATCAGAGGTTATCCCTGATCTTTTTGCGCGGCTTATTACTGTTGGGGAGGAGTCTGGGGAGCTTGCTGGCGCACTGGCTGATATAGCAGATACGTATGACCAGGAGGTTTCCGAAACGACTAAGACCATGACAACTCTTTTAGAGCCCGTGATGATCCTTGTGATAGGTCTTATTATTGGGTTTATTATTTTTGCGATGCTTTTGCCGATCTTTCAAATGGATATTTTTTCGAGATGAAACAATTATTGTCAATTATTGTTGTTTTAATAATTGTTTCTTTGGGGAAGATCTCCGCATCCTTTGCCATTCAGGTTGATGAAGGATTTACGGAGATTGTGAGCGAGCATTTTCGGGCCCGTTTTTTGACATCTTCAGATCGGGAGCTTGCGCGTCGAGCACTCGATCGGGCGGAATACCTTTATAAACGAGTGGCTCGTGATATTGGTTATAGCCGTTATGATGGGTACTGGACATGGGAGAAGCGCGCGGGGATCATTCTGTTTCCTGATCAGATCTCTTTTTCCCGATTTACCGGGCAGCCGGCTTGGTCTGTGGGGTATGCCTCGCGTGAGTCGATATTCTTTCATAATAAAACGATTGTCTCTTTCTCCGGTCAGGCGAATTTTTTTGATGAAGTTTTGCCTCATGAGTTGACCCACTTGATGTTCTGGGATTATTTTGACCGTCATATAGCGAGTGTCCCTGTCTGGTTTGAGGAGGGAGTTGCCCAGCTTGAAGAGACGGGTAAGAGGGGTATAGCGAAAGATGCCTTGAGGCCTGTTGTTCAGTCCGGGAAGCATATTCAGTTTCGCGTGTTGGGCAATTTACGTCCTTCGGAACTTAATCAGGATGCGCAAGTCGGAATTTATTATGCAGAAAGCCTTTCCATCATTGTTTTTCTTGTAGAAAAGTATGGACAGGAGGCTTTTTATCAGTTAATTAAAGAGTTGAGGGGCGGGCAGTCTTTTGAGAAGGCGCTTACGCGATCGTATGGTGGGATCTTTAAGTCCATGGATGATTTGGAAGGTCGTTGGGTCAGATATATTCTTGATGAATAAACAGGAGGAGAAGCGATGATGTTGTTAAAAGGCAGGAATGCGTTTACATTGGTTGAGATCATGCTTGTCGTGATCATTATCAGTGCGTTGGCAGCGATGATCGTGCCGCGTCTTTCGGGTCGCTCCGAACAGGCTAAGGTGGCTGTGGCCAAGGCAGATATTCAGGGGAATATTGCCACGGCTCTTAAGCTGTATGAATTAGATAATGGAATGTTTCCTACAAGTGATCAGGGGCTTATGGCCCTTAGAGAGAAGCCGTCTGCATCTCCTTTGCCGCGAAGCTGGAATGGTCCTTATTTGGAGAAGAATCCTGTAGATCCATGGGGGGGCTCTTATGTGTACGCCTCACCGGGGACGCACCGTACGGATTATGACTTGAGTTCTAAGGGCAAGGACGCGGAATCCGCACAAGATGACATTACTAACTGGCAGTAATGCCGCATGTTTTTTCTTGCGACCGACTCTTCATCGCAGGAGAGGGCTCACCTTTATTGAGGTCATGATCACGGCCATCGTTTTGGCCGGCGGTCTTGTGGCTATTTATCGGGCTTTTTTTATTGGGCTCGATCAGCTGGACCATCTGTCCTATCGGTTGTGTGCTATTAATCTGATCGAAGAAAAGATTGCCTTTGTTGAGAAGGATTTTCGCTCACTAAAAGATTTTGATATCGGCCCGTTAACAGAGTCTGCCGTTGTTAATAACCGTCCTGTTGAATTTCAATATGTGATCAGTCTTCAGCCAGTGGGAACGCTTCTTTCCGTGTTTCATCTTGATATTGCTCTTTCATGGCAGGAGAAAGGGCGTGAGATGAGCATATCCCGATCAGCCTATTTTTCGGGGATCAGTTCATTCAAGGAAGGGGGGTGACGATGTCACGGCGAGCTTTTACCTTTATTGAAATTCTTCTTGTCACGTCCCTCATTGCGATATTATCACTATCGATTTTTACATGTTTTTCCAATGGCCTGAAACTTTGGGACCGAAGTCGTCGGGAGATTTTGACGGAAGACATCTCTATTTTCTTTGATCGTTTTGCCTCCGACCTTCGCAACACGTTTATTTTTTCGACTATTCCTTTGGACGGAGGAGAGAATTCATTTGTTTTTCCGACAGTTGTTTTGACTAAGGCGGATGAATATGGATCCCGGAGAAATGAGGAGTTTGTTGATCAGCTGGGTCGTGTTCGGTATGCGTTTGATTTTGAGAAAGGCGCGATTATGCGTCAGCAGGCAAATTATTCACAGTCCACCCGTAATGATTGGGCAGACGCGAAGACGATGGCGGTGGGGATTAAAGAGCTTAAGTTTAAATATTATTATTCGGGGATCAAAGAATATCAGCTTCACGCGGATAATAGCGTCGTCCTTCCCTCAGCAGTTGAGGTTGCCGTGCGCTTCATGCAGGGCGGGGAGGAAAAGACAATGTCTCGATTTGTCTCGATCCCGTTGGGAATTTAAAGATGAGTAGACTTCTTAGAAATCGTCATGCGTTTCTTCTGATTACGGCGTTGTGGACGCTGGCTTTCCTGGCAGTCCTGGCCGTGACCATTGCGCTGGGGACCAGGCAGAAGATTATGCTTCTTTCTCGTTTGGAGGATCGTCATCGTGCGCAACTTGCTGCCGAGGCGGGGATCAAGAAGGCCGTCGCTATCCTTTTGGATGATCTAGAGGATAATCAGTTTGCGTATTCGGCCAAGGCGAAAGTCCGCCGATTTAATAATTCAGGGGAATTCGCCGCTATTTCTATTGGAGAGGAGCGTGCTGATGTCAGCTGTCCTGCGTTTGATGAAGATCAAGGAAAAGTTGTTGATCGTTATGGCCTTTGTGATGAGCAGGCCAAGATCAACATCAACGTTGCAGATCTTGATATCATGGCACGGCTTATTGTGGACGTATCTGGCCGACCCGAGGATGTGGCGCGTCAGATCGCTCAGGACATTATTGATTGGCGTGATTACGGAAAACGCAAGGCGGAAGGATTTTTTAGTGATGATTATTATATGTCTCTTCAATATCCTTATCGTATGAAAGAGAGGAACTTTGAGCGCATCGACGAGCTTTTTCTGGTGAAAGGCATCACGCCTGATTTGTTTGAGGCCCTGCGACCTTTCATGACGATATTTGGCGACGGGCGTATTAATGTGAACTCAGCGCCGCCTCAAGTGTGGCGGGCTTTAGGGATGGAACCCGTTGTTGTGGCGAAGATCTTAAAGGCCAGAAAAGGTGTGGACGGAAGAGAAAATACGGAGGATGATCATGTTTTTTATCGCACGTTTGATATTGCTTCTGAGGTTAGTGCGATCATAAAACTTGAGGATAAAGAAATCAAGCAGATCAATGATATGAATGCGCGGAATGTGTGGAGAACGGACTCTATGGTTTATTCCATGGTTTCCCGTGTTGCTTCAGACGGAGAAGATTTCAAGCGAACTATTGAAGTGGTCTTTAATGCCCTTGCCAATAAGTACGAATATTGGTGTGAAAAATAATTAATTTTATCTTGTATGCTCTTTTATCATTAGTCTATAATGGTTCTATTAAAGGTTGAGGATTATGAATCTGAAGCAAAATCGTTTTATTAGTATTTCCTTAAGCTCTACTCTTGTGAAGGTGGCGCAAGTCACAGCCAAGGGTGTTGTTGAAAAACTTGTCAGGAAAGATGTTCATAATAATGATGTGGAGGCAGCTCTTCGTCAGGCCTTGGTGGGGTTTGATACGAAGAAGGCGGGCGTTCTCTGCGTTATTCCTGGCGATGTCGCAACAACGAAGAATATTGAACTTCCTTCCGTTGATCGTGAGGAGATCGAATCGATCCTCGCTCTTCAGGCTTCTCGCTTCACGCCTTTTAGTAAAGATGAAATTCTTACAAGCTATATTAAGCTGGGCACTCCTAAAGCGAATTTTACTCGCGTTCTTCTTGTGGTGGTCAAACGTGAGGCAGTTAAAGAGAGATTGACATGGATCAAGGGCGCAGGCCTTCATGTGGAGACGGTTGTTTTTGTGCCTGAGGCGATCACCCGGTTTTATGCCAAGGGGTATAGCACGATTAAGAATGATGCGCCTGTAGGGCTCATTGACGTGAATAGGCAGAGCACAAATTTTATTGTTATGGCCCGAGGAACGACTGTGATGTTTCGTAATATTCCTGTGGGGGCAGAACAGTTAGTTGGTGAGGGAGGGGCACGCCAGGAACTGATGGAAGGGATCAGGGCCTCGGTCGATGCGTATGAACAGGAAGGCATTGGAGTCAAGCCAGCGCAGTTTTATCTGACGTTTAATCATCCGGTCTTGGCGGGACTTCTTGGCCCTCTGGCTGAGATGTTGGGAAGCAAGGTCTCGATAGCCTCGTATCTCACATGGGTGAATGCTTCAAAGAGTGTTAAGGATGTCCTGACAAAAGATTTCTCTGATGAATCCGCGCTCGATATTATTTCGACGGGGGTTACAGTAGCCAAGTGTGAGACGGATCTGGTTCCTCAGGAGATTCGGGATCATCGTGCGGTTTCTCAGAAGGGCAGGGAAACGCTTATCGCTGGGATTTTAATTCTGGTATCGCTTATTTTTATTGGCGGTGGGTTATTGAGTAAAGTGTATTTTAAAGACAGGTTCTTGAAGCAAAATTTGATCGAGAAATATTCCGAGCAGCGTCAGCAGGTTCAGAATTTAGAGAGTATGATTACAAGAACCCGTATCTTGAGGCAGTATCTCGAAGCCAGGACATTGCCTCTAGAGGCAATTCGGGAGCTTTTCCGGATCATTCCTCAAGAAATTTTTCTTACGAATATTACTAATGACGATGCGGGCAACCTTTCGATCCAGGGGGTTTCTGAGTCGATGTCTAAGGTGTTTAGTTTTGTGACAGCTCTTGAAGAGTCGCCTTTATTTGACGCTGTTAAGACAAAGTCAACGGCTGCCAAGAAGGATCGCGGTAAGGATGTGGCTTCTTTTGAGATTGTTATGAAGCTTGTTTCGGTTGGGGCGGCACCATCTTCAAAAGACTGAGAAGATATACAAGGAGAGGGCATTGATTAACAAGTTTATTTCCGGACTTTCCGCTAATGAAAAGAAGATCCTGGGTATTGCGGCCCTGTTTCTTCTTATTGCTCTTTTTGACAGGCTGTTGATAGCTCCCTCTATGGGGCAGTTGAAGCATCTTGATGATGCGATTGCAAAGGAAGAGAGTCTTATTAGTCAGAATTTACGTTTTTTGTCCTATCGTGATCGGATTGTCGCAGAAGCATCTGCTTTTAATGAATTTTATGCGAAAGATACACGGGCAGAAGAAGAAGTGATCGCGGACTTCTTAAAGAAGATTGAAGGGTTGGCATCTCAGGCACAGGTGGAGCTTTCCAAGGTGTCGCCCTCAGGTCAGGAAGCGCAGAAAGAATTTGTTAAGTATTTTATCACCCTTGATTGTACGGGGAAGTTTGATGCGATTACCAACTTCATTTATCTTGTGAATAACAGCAAAGAGCTTCTCAGGATTGAGAAGATGAATATTGCTGGCAATCAACGCGACGCTGAGAAGGTTCAATCAAGTCTGACGATTTCAAAAATGATCATTGGCGCGAATCCATCAGCAGATGGCAAATCGTTAGTGAAGGTTCAGACGGTGTCCAAGAACCTGGCGGCTGAAACTCCCAAGAAATAATGCCCTTCAGCCTTGAGGCTCTCTCAAGGATTTCTTATGATTTCTAAATTCCTGAAAAAGATAATTCATTCTGTCTCTATCTTACTGTTTCTTCTTCTTTGTTTTTCTTCTGAAGCTATGGCGGTCTCCTTAACGAAAGAGCAGTTATTCTTTATGGCGACTGCTGCGGCAAAAGAAGGCTCTTATCAGTCATCAGCAGATCTTTTCAGGAAAGTTCTGGACGTGGACCCGCATTTTGCGCCAGCATATAATAGTCTTGGGCTTGTTTACCAATCATGGGATGGCGGGAATCTTGATGAAGCCATCCGTTATTTTAGATTGGCAATAGATATGAATCCTGATTATATTGAAGCGAGAAATAACTTGGGCAGGGCCTATTATACCCGGGGTAATTTTTCACAAGCCAAGGAGATTTTTTTGCAATCATTGGAAGTGAAGGAAGATCAAGCGGATATTCATCTGGCCCTTGCCTGGGCTTGTCTTTTGGGAGAGTCTGACGCGGATCCGGCGATTGATCATTTTCATAAGGCGTTGGCTCTTATGGATGATGATATGGCGCATTATGGATTGGGGCTTTCCTATCTTCTTGTGGGAACGAAGTTCAAGGTGCTAGAGGAGATTACGGAGCTTCGGCGTCGTCATAAGGATGCGGAGGCGAGTTCCCTTGAAAAAATGGTTCGTGAGAACGCAAAGATTTCCTCAACAAAAGGAAAACCGTTGGTGACAGGGAGAGATTTGGGGGGATCTGTTTTTGACAAGGAATTGGCAGCTGTCACGTCTGCGGCAGACAAGGGTGATAAAGATAAGAAGGGGATCCAGGTCCGTTTGACAGGGCCTTTGTGGTAAACAAAATGAACTTGCGATTGTTTTTTCAGCGATTTCTTCGAAATGATTTCTTTGCCGCCCTAGTTATTCTGGGTATTTTTCTTCTTACGAACCGCTATATTTATGGTTGGGATGATCAGCATCTTGAAATTCCATTATTGAAACATCTTATTGATCCTGCGCTTTACGCGGGTGATTATTATGTTGAAAGCCTCTCCCGGAACTTTTCTTCCTATTTATATCCGATTCTGGCGCGTTTGATCACAGTTGACATGATCCCTGTTGTCTATCTCGTTCTTTTTTGTGTTGTACGGTATATCTTCTTTTATTGGGTCTATCGTCTATGGAAATGGATTTCAGGTGACCAGCTTACCGCATTGTGTGCGACATTAACGTTGTTTCTTCTGGGGCGTAGTGAGGAATTCATTTTCCGGACATTTTCTCATGAAGAGTTCGCGTTGGCGATCATCTTTGCCGGATTTTACTTCTTTTACCGGGATCGTTTTCTCTTGGCTTCGATCTTGTTGGGGATTGCGGCGAATTTTCATGCGATCTATGCCCTTTTTCCGATGGTCTATCTGTCTGTTTATGTCCTGTTATGTGTTAAGGATCGGGGATGGACATTCTTAAAGACAGGCCTGGCCTTTGTCGGTTTTGCCTCGCCTTTTATCATTTGGCATTTCTCTCACGCATTAAAGGCCAATGGCGGGACTGTTCCTGTTGAGGAGTGGGTCCGCTTGTATTTATTGGCCTGCCCTCAGTGTTTTCCGTTAGGAACGGCTAATCCTAATGAGATGATCACGAATTTTGGGGTTCTCTTTTCGAGGTGGTATGGATATTTATTCTTGATTGTTCTTTATGGAGCACACTGCCTGTGGAATCAGGATTTCCGCAGAGATAAGAAAGCGCATACGATCATGGGTGTGAGTGCGTTTTTTGTGGTCGTTTGTTTCTTCTGTGCTTATGTTAAGCCGGTCAGGTTCATTTTAGATTTGAATTTGACACGGTTTATGTCGTTTGCTCATTTTCTTCTGATCGGCTATACAGCGGTCTTTTTAATGAAGTTAGCCCAGAAGAAGGAGCTTTGGTGGGCGCTCATGGCAGGGGTTCTTTTTTTATTGATTGGTTGGGCTGATACGCCCATGATCCTTTCAAAAATTCTTCGTTATTGGTGGATTTTAGCTGCGCTTGGTGGATTTTTTGCTGTGGCCTATCAATTTCGATCATCGCCTTTCTTGCCAACTATGAAAAAGATGTTCCTTGTCATTCCTTTGGCAGGGATGTTTGTGGGGTATTGTCAGCTTCATTATAATTATGTTCAGATGACGCAGCGTGGAGGAGGATTCTGGCAGCTCCAACGCAACTGGGAGGACATGCAGCGTTATGCTAAGGCCCATACGCCTAAGGATGCTCTTTTTTTAACGCCCTATGATATGGAAATGGGGGGGTTTCGGATCCATTCGGATCGTCGGGTGATTGTTTGTTATCGAGATTGCGGCATTATTGGTTTTGATTATCAGGCTGTCAAGGAATGGCAAGAGCGTATTCAAGAGATAGAGGCTTTCAAGGTCTTTACGAAACAGGATATTCGTCCGGCTCTGATGAATGCTATTGGCAAATATGGGGCTACTCATATTGTCTTTATGCGTTATTATGAACCGCAGGGAGAGGTTGGTTTTCTCAAGAAGATGTATGCCAACGAAGTTTTTTCCTTGTATCAAGTAATTCGATAATCTTGGGATAGGGGTGTATGGGTTTGTTAAAGAAAATGCGCGCTTTCTTTCAGGAGTCTTCTCAGATAAGAGGCGTATGGGACAAGCCGTATGTTTGGATGGTCATGGCTTGTTTTATCTGGCTTTTGGCTTTTGGTGATTATTTTACAGGTAAGAGCACTCTTTTCTCTGATGCGGTCTCTTATTTTGACCATACGTTTTATTTTATTGAGAACATTAAACGCGGTGTCTTTCCGTTATGGGATTCCTCCTGGAACCATGGGGCTCCCAATGACTTCTTTCTTCGTCGGATCGGATGTTACAATCCGATCTATCTTCTCATGGCCTTGTTAAGCATTGTAGGCGTTTCTCATCCTGTTGCGTATCTTCTGGTTCACTCTTTATATTTCTTTCTTGGCGCCTTTGGCTTCTATCTGTTGACAAAAACAGTCTATAAAGATGAGCGGGTTGCTTTCGGGTCATTTTTGCTTCTTCTTTTCTCGACTGTGGGAACAAGGATCTTTGATTCGTATATGTGTCTTGTTATTGTTCCGACGATATGGTTTCTTTATTTTCTTACGGTTTTTTTAGTGATGCCCCGGCGTTTGTATTTCACGGGTTTATGCCTCAGTTTCATGATCGCGATGAATACGTATATTCCGCTCTTCTTTCTTACTATTATTTTTGCTATTGGGCTGTTTTGGATTGTTTTTTTCTTCCGGGAAGTCTGGTCGGCAGGCCAGAGGGCGGTAAATTTCTTTATTTCTCATCCGGGCTTTTCGGGCCTTTTGGCAGGGCTTGTTGTCGTGTCTTTGATTCCACCCCTAGCGTTCTTTCTTAATACGCTTCAAGGGGCGGTTGTCCTGCCTGAACGGCATGGGGTCTCTGGTGGGGCGCATGTTTTGAGCGTTGATACCAAGCTTCTCTCCTGGGGCGTTATGGAGGACCTTTTCTTTACAGGATACTTTACAGATTTTCGTCGATTCCTTCTGGCCCTTGCGTATGTGCCGTTTTTGGGAGTTGTCCTTTGGGCATGGGGGGTCTTTTGCCAGATCAATCGGCGTGTTCTTCTTTATTTTTCTATTGCTGTATTCTTTATCCTCTTGGGGACGCCGCTTGCGGCTCCGTTACATCAATTTCTTTTCAAACATGTTTTCTATTTCAAATATATTCGTAATCTTCATTTTTTTCTGTGGTTCATTCTTTTGCCTCTTTTTATATTTATATCAGCCGAATTTCTTTCTCAGATCCTTCTTATGTCTTTTAAGAGTGTCAAAGAAAAGGCATGGGCAGCTTGTATTGCTTTCGTGACTATGGCGGTATTCTTTCTTTTTACGCTTTGGCGCGGAGATGGGGTGTGGACGACCTTCTTTGCGATAGGCGCCACGTTGGTTTTTTCCATGTGGTATTTATTCTGGCGTCAGAGTTTTAAAGGATGGATTTTATGGGCTGTTCTTCTTGTGGTGATTGTGCCCCAGGCATTTCAGGTTTTTCACTATATTTCACGCAATACGCCTAGAACGGATATTTATAAGAATGTTTCTCTGCCAAAATTTGAATATGTTACAGGGATTACGCCAAGTGCATCTTCTGATAACAGATGCGGTTATTTGTATTACAGTGCTTCTTCTTTCGATGATCTTTGTAAGGGCGTTGGTAATCTTGCCGTTTCTTCCTCGTTGACTCATACATTGGTGGCCTATGGTCGTGTGGAGCCTTTTAGGGGAACGTCGCAGGATTATGTCAATTTAGAGCTCTCGTTGACCAGGAATACGGATATGGCTTTTACGGCAGGCCTTAAGGGGTCACTTGTTTTGTCTCCTCGTGACAACCCTGTTAAGTTTGAGAAAGATTCTTCAGCCTTATCAGTCAGGCATTTTGATACGAATACGCTTTTGTTGAGGACAAATTTTGATCACGAGAAATTCCTTGTTTATACGGACAGTGTTGCGAAAGGATGGCGGGCTTTTGTCGACGGGAAGCGCGTGGATCTCTATCCTGCAAATTTGGCTTACAAGGGGGTTCGTGTTCCATCAGGCCAGAGAAGTGTTGAGTTTCGATATGGTAATCCCTGGTGGTATGGTTTTAACTGGCTTATGATTGTTGTTTTTAATGTCCTATTTTATGGGGTGGCCTGGGCGTTCTTTAGGGGAAGAAGGGATACGGCTTCTTTATGAATGGCCTTCTTATGCTTAAAAGAGTCATGAATGTCGTGGGGCAAGTGGGCTTTCTTTATCTTGTTGTAATCGCGGGATTTTTTTTATTTACGGATTATAAAACAGTTGTTCGTTCTGCACAGCTTC
>JADGCU010000027.1 GCA_015228785.1 Candidatus Omnitrophota bacterium | reverse complement strand
ATTAGCGCGCCCCCCCAGGTCTGCCAGCTCAAGGTCCACAACCCGCTTCATGTGTTCCCGCCCACCAAAAACCATAAGTTTTTTGATAAAGAGGTCCAGTTCGCGAGGATGCGTAAATCTCATATCCGTCGCTATAAATCCTTTCTCAGAATGATGAAGATAGATGGGCTTCAAGCCATGGATGACAATATCTTCCACATTCGCATCACACAAAAACGGCTCAATAATGCCATAACTCAAAAACTGGCGAATAAACGTCATTTTCTGTTCGCTAGAGGCGAACTCACTGGAAAACTTTTGTGCCGTATCGTTGATCAGAATGGATTCAAGGGCCACGAGCGACATTTCCTCACGCTCTTCCTGCTCCTGTAAAAGTCGCAGTCGCCCCTTGAGTCGCTCCAGGAGGTCATCTTCCAAATCCATGAGGATATTTTTATTCATAAAAGACCGAAGTTATCGATACATTCGTGCTTAATCTACCATCCTAAAAATGGCTTGTAAACACTATTCCTCAGTTCTTTAAAGGAACGTTGCTGTTCATCGTCGACCGTGTCACAACAAGGGCCATTCTTCCCAAATCAAAATATTTACGGGCCACAGCCTGAACATCTTCCTTGGTCACCGCATCAATACGTTCATTATAAGATTTATAATTATCAAAACCAAGCCCCAACAATTCATCTAAGGCACTGGTCATGACCTGCGATGAAATGCTTTGGAGATCACGCGCCAGATCGCTCTTCAAATATATCTTGGCATCCGCCAGTTCTTTATCTGTCACAAGATCATCCGCCAGCTTCTTAAATTCTTCCTCCATCAAAGAACGGACTTTCTCAATATTTTCATTGGTCGTCAGCGTAAAGAATGTCGCCATCCCCGCATCTACGCCAGGTGAAAAGCTTCCGCTTAAGGCATAGGCCTTTCCCAACTCATCCCGAACACGCTTAAACATCCGCCCACCCAAAGAAGAACTCAAGATATTTATTGAGACCTCAATGGCATATTTATCCTTGTCATGAATATTAGGAGCTCGGAATCCATAGAGGACCGCGGCCTGCTCTTTATCCATAGCAAGTTCCTTAAACCGAACGTTTTCTGGAAAGGCTTCCTGTTCGCCTCTGATCTCCACAGATTTCGCCTTAAGAGAACCGAATCGCTTCTCAAGATCCGCCTTCACTTTGGCTTTGTCAATATCGCCAAAAAGCGCGATCACCATATTTGAAGGCGAGAGAAATTTTCCATACCAAGCCACAAGGGCCTTGCGATCAAGCCTCCCCAACGTCTCCTCTGTCCCCAAACCATCAAGACGCATAGGATGCGTCAGGAAAAGCGTCTCGCGAAGCTCCTTAAAACTCATCTGAAGGACACTGTCCTTACGTGCCTTGATCGCGGTCAACATCTGATCCTTTTCTTTGGAAAGCTCATCGACAGGAAAGGTCGGCATCTTCACATACTTCTCTAAATAATCAAGAATAAGGCCAAGACTTTCCGAAAGACCGTTAGAAGAAAGAACGAAACTATTCTGCCCCGATCCGATCGAAAAAGAAACGCTTTGTGATTCGAGCTCACGACTAATGCCTTCAAACGTTTTTCCTTGAATCCCTCTTTCCCAAACCCGGGAGGTCAAAGACGATATCCCGCTTAACTGAGGATCCTCCTGGCGTGTACCACTGTTAATCACGGTTGTCAGCGAAACGATGGGAAGAGTATGGTCTTCTTTTAAAAGAAGAACGAGGCCATTGGAAAGAACAACCTTCTCCACATCTGCCTTGGGAAGAGCGGCCGCAGCCTCATCCTTCCCCGCTTCTGTCTTGGGCTTAAGGACCACGACCGTAAGCCGATCATCCCTTAAATATTTCAACGCCACTCGCTTAATATCCTCATTAGTGACGCGACGAACACCATCCAGATACTTGTCAGAAAAATTCTCATCCCCTGTGTATGATTCCTCCATCGCTGAACGATGAGCCATGCCCTCGGCCGTCTCACGTCCATAGACGGTTGATACCATGACGCCACGCTTCACCTTCTCAAGTTCCTCCGTAGAGAATCCCCGCGTCTTAATCTGCTCCAGGATCTTTTTGACGCTCTGAACAACTTCCCTGGAGTTATCTGTGCTCATCAGAGCATTGATCTCAAAGAACCCCTGATCCATCGGCGTATAATTCCCAGAGCCAATAGACTCTACCAAACGTTTCTTTCGATAAATATCCAAATAAAGCGGCGTGCTCGCCCCCTGACCCAAGGCCATGGCCAGCACATCAAGCGCATAAAGATCATTGTCAAGAAGCGCAACCCCCTGATAGGCCATAGTCAGACGCACAAGATCAGTCTTATATTCCTCACTCACCCAGCGCGGAAAGATCTGCGCAGGCTCGCGCGGGAGATTCCTGACCGGAAACGAACGCTCTTTAAACTCTGAAAAACCCTTCTCAATTTGCGGAAGGATATCCTTCGTCGTTACTGGTCCGGCGATAGAAAGAATCATGTTATTAGGAACATAAAACGTCTTGTAGTAATCAAGAACATCCTCCCGAGTGAGAGCCCGAAAGATCGATTCACGCCCAATGATAGGGTTTTTATAAGGATGGTTCAAATACACACTCGCATAAACCAGATCATCCAGCTTACGATCAGGCCTATCATTAAGCATGTGCATCTCTTTAACAATGACCTCACGCTCCCGCTCAAGCTCCAAGGGATCAATGACCGCGCTTTGCATCATGTCAGAGATCAGGTCTAGACCTTTTGAGAAATTTTCCTTAGGAATACTCAGGGTAAAAACCGTGTAATCATAACCGGTCGCAGCATTGATGATCCCCCCCATGGCCTTGGCCTCATCCGGGATCACTCCCGGACCGCGGCTCGCCGTGCCTTTAAAGATCATATGCTCAAGAAAATGAGTAACCCCGCTCCCGATATATTTTCCTTCATTAGCTGACCCCGTCTTCACCCAGGCATAGATCGCAATGACCGGAGATGAAGGCATCTCATTAACGATCAAAGTAAGGCCATTATCAAGTTTCACCTTTTTGGTTGAGATATCGCCAGCTGACAGAGATCCAGATAATAAAAACAACACGACACAACAAAAGGCAATCAATTTTCTCATAAAACCTCACGCTTAGTTGCTTCTCTCTCGCCGGCGGTAATCATCCATCAGCCGACGAAGGTCCAATTCCGTATTTCTCGCGATCTGAGAACAAATAAAGATAAGGACTGAAAACTGCCAAGTCTCTTCATTCCCAGCCATAAGCCCGGTCACCACATCTTCTTCCCGCTCAAGTTGATTAGCAAAGAAAGACATGGCACGCGAAACATCCCCTTCGAAGATATCCAAAGAAGATGTATGGTTATTATATTTAAACGAAGGGATAGAAACTCCGCGAACAAGGAGAAAATTAATAACCGAACTATCAGTCTCTCCTTCTCCTTTTTCAAAATCAAACCCCTCAAACTGAGGGATGTTAGGAGGAAGGACCAAGGCTGGGCGCTGGATCACGATCTCCCCCTTACGGACAACCGTATCCCCATCATTGATAGTAGATGGCGACAAGAAAACATAAGGAACGTGGGTATCCGCAAACGTCTGAAGGGACGAAACACGCGTACGGATAATATCTGTTTCCTTTAATGCCCGTGACCATGCCTCATGAAAATCCATAGGTTCTCAACAATCCTTTATAACGTTGTCGGCGGGAAGTCAGGCGCCTTACACATGTTCTGTTTCTCTTAAAGACTGACCCTTTATACCAAAAAGAGACAGAGAGCGCAAATCAAAAGGTTAAAATCAAAGAATTATTTGCCTTTTTATAAATTGTGGTAATATATTTCCACATTTGAACCAGAATATTCCCTGTAGAGTTAATATATAAAATTAGGAGTTCGCAATGCCATCCTCTCGTTTATTATTACAGATCATCCTTTCAACGCTCTTTTTTGCCAACCTCCTTGCGCCTCAGGCAAACGCCCAATTCATTGATAAGGCGACACGAGATGCAAAACGAGAAACCCAGATCCAGGAAACCCAAAAGAAGTTTTCCTGGTGGCCCACAGATGCAAAACCTGGCCCTGTTCAAGATTCAAAGACCGGAGGCTATTGGTGGTGGCCCAATCAACCCGCCTCTGTAAAAGATCTCTGGGGTAATCGCGGTTATGTTTATGTCTACAAGCTCATTTTTGACTACAAAGAGAAAGATGAAACAGCCGCCAAGCCAGACCCTGCTCCTGCAGCTAAAATCGAAACCAAGGCGTCTTTGCTGATCAAAAAGATCATCCGTAACGTGAAGATCTATTTTGATTACAATAAAGCTGATCTTCGCAAAGATCACACAGCGATCCTGGAAAAGGCCGTCGCAAGTCTTCAGAAAAATCCTTCCGCATCCATTCTCATTACCGGAAACTGCGACGCTCGTGGGTCAGCCGAATACAACATGAAATTAGGAAAAAAACGCAGTGATGCGGTCAAGAAATACATGCTTGATAAAGGGATCACAGAAGACCGCATTAAGATCGTTTCGCGTGGAAAACTGGATGCTGTCGCCCCTATCAGAGATGTGGTCGGCATGCAGAAAGACCGTAACGCCCAGTTCATGGTGGCCGAGGTGGATGAAGTCGAAATCCCCTCCAATCAAACTCCCCCTAAAGACGCCAGCCTTCAAATCGTCGAAGAGGGGAAATACCTGGTCGAAAAGAAAGAAGATGTTGAATCTGAAATGAAGGCCTCGACCCGTGAATACACGATTCAGCCGAATGATTCTCTATGGAAGATCGCTGAAAAGGAAATGGGCAACAGCAAACGCTGGCAATATCTCTACGAGCTCAATAAGGACCGTATCGCAAATCCGAACAAGCTCAAAAAAGGAACAGTCATTATTATCCCTGTTGAATAATTATCCTTAAATCATTAAATAAAAAGGGAGCCGCGTTATAGGCTCCCTTTTTATTTCCTGTTGACCCTGCCTGTCTCACAAATTTTCAAGCGCTTCTTTACACATCATGAGCAAAACAGGAAATCCCAATATGGTCGATTAACACGACCCGTGCCTTTGTAAACAATATCGACCAACAAGCTCACACAAAAAAAAACGATAAACGCAAAGGACTTCTTCTTTTGTTACCCTATGATCGTTTAAACGCTCATTGCTGAATTCTCTTATCCTTAAGCGCCGTTGCCGGCACTTGAAATTCTTCTATCACCTGATTACTATTATTAATCACTTGAACCTGAAACATCTCCTTATCAAAACATACATAACAAAAGTGATAGGCCATCTCAAACTTCTTCAGACGTGGATCATCGACCTCTTTTTCATGAAGAAGCGCCCCGCCACCACCGGTCACCACATATGTTGTGCCCCGATCCCAAAACCTTTCATACGCATGTTCATGCCCCGAGAAAACCAACGACACACCATAGCGCTCAAAGAGATCACGAACGCTCTCCTGTCCGTCAAAAGCCTCTCCATAATGACTACTGACTGAAAAGAAAGGTTTATGCGTAAAAATGATCGCCTTCTTTCCCTCTCTCGCAGCGCTGTCCAATGTGGCAGCTAACCACTTGAACTGTTTCGAGTCAGCACGCAAAGATCGATTCGTATCAAGAATAACGTAAGAAAGACTTCCGCTATCAATCAAAAACCAGGGATCTTTCGACTGATGACTAAAAACTGACCAGAATGATTTGGGCTCTCCATCATGATTTCCAGGAACAGCAAAGAAGGAAGCGATCTTTCTCACAGGACGCGTAATATCGATGAACGTCCTCCAATCCTTACGGGCCTTTGGCTTATTAACCATGTCTCCCGTATGAAAAACGCGCTCAGGCTTACGCTCCAGAATCCTTTGAACGATTTCACGATGGGTCTGATGACCATCACGGGAATCACCGTAGACAGCCAAACACTCTTTAGCCCATAACGAAGATGAAAACGTAATCAACACAAGAAAGGCAGGAATGATCCCAAAAAGAAATTTTCTAAACATAAAATGTTCCAAAGAAAATCTTTACTTCTAAACCCGGATCGGAAGAACGACAAACGGAAGACCCTGCTGATACAACTTCTTCTGGACCGCAAACACTGTATAGTTGTGAAGAAGTCCATTCATGGCCGTATCCTCAGGAAATACTAACTGTCCGCCGAAGAATACAGCACCGTTATATTTTTTAGCTATTTCCTGCGCTGCGACCTCTGCCTCTTCGATCACATCTGTCCCGAAGGCGGCGAGGCTTTCCGCATAATATCCATTGGCATGCATAAACATACAATAACGAGCCAGATCTTTATTCACCGCTTCTTTAAGACTTCCCACCTCTTCAATGCCCTTAAAATTCCCCGCATCCAAGATCCCTACCTGAACAAAGACAAAATTGCGAAACTCACGCCCAAAATTCTTTACAACCCCCATCACCGTGTGAAGACCAAGCCCATTAAAACCATTGACCATCACAACCGCCACCTTGCCCTTATCATCAAAGGCGATCGGGCGGTCCCCATGGCGCTCGGCATCCGCAACCGCCGTCTCAACGAGCACATCCAACCGCTTAAGAAGTTTAAAAGTATCCGCATAATGATTCTTAATAAAAAGAGCCGCTGCGACTAGTACGCCGATAATCACCAGAGTAACCCATCCACCTTCATAGAACTTGATCACAACAAGTGAGACCAAAACAAAAAGTGTTAACAGAAAACCTGCCAAAGGCACGCTTATCCGGCGCTTCCAACTCTCGTTCGCCAATCGCCGCTCCCACCAATGACGGACCATCCCTGCCTGTGATAAGCAAAAAGTGACAAACACGCTAATACTATAAAGAACCACCAAGAGTGCCACAGACCCATGAGTAAAGATGACTGTCAAAAGTGCCGCCACCCCCATCAGGAGCACCCCATTCTGAGTCACCAAACGATCACTCAAGTTAGTAAAGCGCGATGGCATCCAACGGTCCGTCGCCATATTGGCAAGGACCCTCGGCCCCCCCAAGAACCCTGCCTGTGCGGCCACAAAGAGGAGAAGGGCCTCAGAAACCAAGGTCACCAGAATAAAAACAGTGCCCCAAGGCGCAGGCCAGGTAGCTGTCACTGCTGTGAACAAACTCGCATTAAGGGTTTTTCCAGGCTCACGTGTCACGTTAAACAGTAAGTACGCCATCATGAGCCCCATGACTGTCACAGCCAGGGAAATCGCCATATATCCCATGGTAATCTTCCCTGTGGCAGCACGTGGTTCTCGTAAAAGCGGAAGACCATTACTGACCGCCTCGATCCCTGTAAACGTTCCTGCACCCATGCTGTAAGCCTTAAAAATCAAAAAAAGCATGCCAAACATCCCTAACTCAGCCCGAGCCGCCCCCGCGTCAGCAACCCCTGCCTTAAGGACCGTAGGCACATCAAGAATATGAACGCCCAACGCATATAAAATAATGAACACGTGGGTCACCAGAAATAAAATAAAAATCGGGGTCAGCGTCATGATCGATTCTTTGACCCCGCGCAAATTCATGATAATCAAAAGAACGATCCCGCCAATCGCAAACCACAACTTCCACTCATGAAGCCCAACAGGCAAGAAGCTAAAAAGCGCATCCGAACCACTCGCGATCGAAATGGCAATGGTCAGCACATAATCAATGATAAGCGTGCATCCGGTCACCATTCCCAAACGGGGGCTCAAAAGCTTACTTGCTACAAAATATCCACCCCCACCATTAGGGAACAAATCAATGATCTGAATGTAACTCGCACTAATGACAAAGACCGTAAGAGCTGTCAAGAGCGCGACAAAAATCCCCAGGTAATGATGCTGCCCCAGCGCCATAAAGGCTTCCTCAGGACCGTAACAGGAAGAAGACAACCCATCTGCCCCCAATCCCACCCAAGCAAAGAAGGCCACTAAGGACATCTGGTGGAAGATCTGTCGATCTCCTAGATCTCTGGCCTTACCGATAAACACATCTTTAAGACGCTTAATAATAGGCATATCTGCTCCAAATTTAAAAAGATGGATACTTTAGAAAGAATATCCATTAAAACAAGAAAACGTTACCTCTCTAAGTGGGCAACATATTATCACGCACCCCCTTAAGTTGCATTAAATAATTTATAATTAACTGTATAAGGGGAAACCTCCCGTCGCAACTCACATATAAGCAATTAAAGATGACCACAGAAAGTCCCTTTCCTCGCATAAATCAGAACCACCAAAAAAATCACAAAAAAACCCAGTTTCCCCGTTCATTTTATGGTCTCTTGAAATAGTATATGATATATTTATAGAGGATTTGAACCCGTTCTTTATATCTGTGAAAGGCAAACTACTTGAAAGGGTAGGACGCAAAGCCGTGAGCCTAACTTCATCGAAAGATGGATAAGGTTGTCTGGTTGCCGTAACCAAATGTACCATATATGGTTCCGTCAAAACTACGCCCTCTCTTTCAAAACATTAACGATTTTGAACCGGGAGGGCGAACATGTTTAGACTCAAAACACTTCTCATTCTGACCTTGATCATCGGTTTCCAGGCTACTTTGGCCTCAGCTGACTCTCTCAGCACATCCAAATCATTCAAACTAAGCGTGATCATCCCTGCTTCCGTCTCCATGACGACTGACATAAAACATGAGAATGCCAGCGTTCAGGCAAAGGCCAGAGAGTCTCAAATGGTCCAGGTACAACAGACGGTTCGTAACAATACACCCGTTACTGTACAATCGATTGTTATTCTTTAAGTGGCGTCTTAGGCGAAGGAGTAATGACTTGTGGTTTGACCTTAAGGGGAATATGGGAAATATAAGTGGTCCCCTCCGCAACATTCACTTCAATCTTTAACTTCACAAGTGGTATAAACTCAATAGGCAAAGAACGCATATCAACAACAAGGGTATGCTTCCCAGGAGAAACATTTTTAAAGAAATATGCCCCACGGCTATCGCTTATTTGCTTAACAGTGCCATCAAGAGAAAACATCACGCGCCCTACGAACTGATCATCCTTATCAGGCGCCCCGTTACCATTTTTATCCACAAAAACAACACCATAAATCCCTGATTGCGTTGTCAGCCCAAAGTCAACGCGCTTGGAAATACCCTGAAATATATCCACCTCCGCAGAGGCTGGCGTGGAAAAAACAAATCCTGGCGCGATCGTCTCAAGAGCCGGCGTCACCGTGACTTTCTTGGACCGGACCTCAGCCCGATACCACCCCTTCTCATCCGTCACGACCTCTTGATCCCCCACCTTGACCTTGACGCCAGGAATGCCTTCATCCTGTCGAATCGTAAACCGGCCATCCCCATCCTTATCCTTAAAAACAAATCCTGAAATGCCTCCCTTGGGATCCCAATAAAACGATGTTCCCAAGGCCATCCGCATCCCGATACGAAGGTCCAGATCATTATATGAAGGATTATCCGGTATCTGCGCCCACACATTACGCAATCGTCCATCCAGAAAAACATTCACGTCATTAACAGGCGTAAACGAAAGGCCCGAGGAAAACATCAAACTGTCCTCACCGGCCAGGAAACTATTCGTCCCTCGCATATCATCTTCGTTACGATAGGCAATGCCAAAATTACCGGCCATCTTCCTCGTCAATTCTCTGTTGTAATTCATCCCTGCGTTCATCACATTAGGATTAGAATGAAGGCCAGAATAAGGCTCGAAAAGCCAAGAATATTCATAATTCGCATAACAGTCCAGGCCCTTGGCCAAAGGAACCTGAACCCCAGAAATTAAAGAACACCGATCATATTCAGACGGAGCCGAATAAGCATATCGACTTCTCTGAACCGCGCCCCCTGTAAAAACAGTCCCCTCTCGGCCGCCCCAGACATCAAAGTTCGCGGAAACACGACCATCGCCACTTTGAAAACGACGGGGAGAAGCCTGACCAGGATTATCGATATAATGTCCGTTGACATCAACCGCAACCGCCTCATTAAGAGGCACTCTCACATGCGCCGATGTATCATAATTCAGGGCCTGAGGATTATTCAGACTAGGATTAAGCTTGTCTTGAAAAACATCAAGCGCCGCATTTGCACTCAGCTTCTCCCATGTGGCATCCCCTGTCCATGTCGCGCCGATCTCACCCAAGCCAGAAGGCGCATTAGTGACAGTTGTAAAATTCTTATTAATATTCCTGAAATTAACCCCTGTCCTCACCGAATCATCCGCCCAATGAATCCCTGACAGAGAAGACACATAGTGGTCATCCCGGGCTACTTCTCCGCTCAACCGAAACTTATCAATCTTCTTGCGCCCTTCCAGAGAAAAAGCCTGTTTCGTCAAATAATCTTCTCTCTCAGGACCATAATCCCTGGCATAATTCAAAGAAATCTGATTATCCGGATCATTAGGATAAAGAGTAAGCCCTAGCGCATCAATATAAGCTTTACGACTTCTTCCGGATCCCCCAAAATAAGAGAAAAAGGATGGCTGAAACCGGCCTTGCGTCAAAGAAACCCCAAGGGTATCCTTAAAAAGATTTGTATCAATAAATCCCCCCCGCAAACGAACACCAGGCAAGGTCAAGGACGACAGGTGCCTCATATCATCAAAGATCCGAACATTAAAATTTGTAGTCCCAGGGATCGGCACCCCTGTTAGGCCCATCGTATAAGTTGTAGAATACATCTCTTTTCCATACCCCGAAAACCCGCCGGACGCGTCAAAATCTCCGTACGGGGTCTCGCCGTCGACGCCAATACTTTGCTGAACGCTCAAGGAACGACGTTCAAGATTAGGAATATTGTCTCCATAATAATAAGAACCCCAATCAGTCGCATACACCACACGGAAAGGACGCGCATGTTCCGATTTCGTAGGCAACTGAACAAGGTCCTCCCCCGAAGGCTGCGGAATAATAACATCCACATTGATCGTCGATCGACCGGCATCATCCCAAATATGAATAAAAGTCGTACCCCGCTTAAGCGCATTGATCTGGATCTGATTCTTAGTGACGATCTTGGCCTCAACAACCGCAGGATCCATCACCAAGAATCTCTGAATATTCTGCCCCTCAAGCTTAAGCGCCGCCCACAGATCAATAAGGACACCGGGCCTTGCCCCTCCCTTCATCACGTCCACAAGAGAAATCGTTTCTACAGAAGTAGGGGCTTTCTTAACAGGAACTGAAGGTGAGGACTGCTTAGCAACAGACGCAACATCAGAAGCACCCGCTGTTGAATCTTTCTCTTTTACAAATGTCGCTCGGGGAGAAACAGGCGCATCAGATGCTGCCTTATCAACAGAGGCCGAAGCATCAGAAACCGTCGGAACAGGTGCTTCCTCAGCCGCCTCTCGCCGTGGAATTTGCGCCAACTCTGACTCAGAGGACAACGGCTCCTCTATGACCGGCGGAGCCTCAGGAGGTTCAAATGAAGGAAAGGCACTTTCGCCAAATTGATCCAAAGCCCCCGCAACAACACGCGCCCTGCCCACTGGAGCCGTCTGATCCTCTTTCAATCGCTTGATCAAATTAATATACTCCAGCGGCCGAGGATCATACTCATTCATGATCAGTGCTTTATAAAAAGCATCCAAAGCTTCTTCACGATCGCCCTGCCCCAAGGCATCCTGGCCTCTTTTCATCAGATCTTCATAAGTCACGGATGGATGTTCAGAAAAATCTTCCCTGTCAGAAAGAGTTTGCCGTTGAGCGATCATCTGCAAATAAGTATAAGGCTTAGTATCCAAAGGCATCAATCGGTGGGCAAGCTCAAAATAGCGGGTAGCCTCAACATCATCGCCGCGTTCAAAGGCCTTGCGACCCTCAAGAAGACAATATTCGTAATCAGTCAAAGTATACGCAATAACGGGAGAAAGAAATAAAAGGTGAGAGATCACTATAAAAGCAGGTATCAACCATCGTATGGTCATAAGTCAATGGATCGGCCAAAGACTTCGTGGGAAACGTCCCGGAATTAATCTCGCACGTTCCCGATCGTCAGGGTGCCCTTGGCATCCTTCACGAAGTCTACTTCCTTGACCACTACGTCCCCATCCTCCAGATCCGCGTTAATGACCATCGTGTAATGCCCGGCCGTTAACCCTGAGATCAGAGGAATCTCCCACGGGGCTATGGCCTCGGGAGGAAGATATAATTTCTTGATCTCACCACGGTCAACCGCCACCCCCTGATCATCCATGATGTAATAGGTGATTTGGGGGATCGACACTACATTACCCTTATTCTCGAAGGTCCCGGATACTATGCTAGAGGATATTTTGATGTCCTGCAAGGACGCAATCTTTTTTTTATCTTTGGCCTCAATGAAGAAAAGACACCCCACACGAGATACGATCTTGACGCCTGTCGCATCCCTGACGGGATCTCCCGCCTTCTCAAAGAACAGGACGCCGTAATGGCCTCCTTCTATCTTTGGCGGAACAGTCACCATGTACTCGAGCTTCTTCTGGCCAAAAGCAGGAATGGTGAATTCTTGGGGAGCATAACTGATCCACTGACTGGCCGAACCTGTCGCTGTTCCAGCCGCAAGGAAAAGTTTAGCTCCGTCATAAGGCGCCTGGTACTGAAAATCTTCCCAATACGCCTTAAGATCTAAACTTTCCGTCGTTGTATTATGAATAGTAAGGGTTTTACTAACGCGTTCGCCGCCGGACACGGCTAAAACCACCTTTCCTTCTTCAATGAAGAATTGGGCTTTAGCCGTGCCGACGAAAACGCATAAGAGTCCGATTGTCAAAAGAGTAATTCTTTTGATCACAAGTCAACTCCTAATATTAAGCAACTGTCGCTGTAAAAGTGATCGTCCCATCATAAATACCAGAGCGATCAGCATTCGAGAAGATCTCGGCATTCGCAGGCATCCCTACTGCCGTCGGATCTGTCGTGATCCCCAGATACACGCGCAACCATCCACCAGCAACCTGCGCAGGTGTCACCGTTGTGCCAGTCAGATCAATGAGCTTCTTTTTCCCGTGTGCGGCAATCGTCGCTTCTGTTGTCACACCACCAGAGACAGTCGCCTTCTGGAATGTTGCCAGACCCTTATAACCAAGACCATGTCCACCCACAGAGCTGTTCTGGTTCGTGCCTTCCGTATATGTGACCACTGTCGTCACATTACCAGCACCACCCACGGTACCAACGTCGATAGCAAACACATGATCCGGAGCCCAAAAGCCATACGTTGTATTAAACGTCATGGTGTCAAAGCTCAAACTTGTTACATTTGATGCCAGCGGTGTAAACGCATTGGTAGAAACCAAAACGCTCGACGCGCTAATCGCAACACCTGTCGCACTCGGAACACTGGCCGTGACCGTGAACGAGCGAGTTGCTGCTGAAAGCGTCCCTGCTTGCATAAACATAAAAACTACTGCGATCATTAATCCTACTGCCTTTTTCATTTCTTCTTACTCCTTTTTTTTATTTTACTGACTTATCCTAGTTCTGGTTCAACGAAAATCTTATCGGCGCTGAGTAATTACCGCCCATCAACTGTGGATACCCCTGGAGACGGTAAATAACTTTAAAGGTGGCCGGACTACCCTTGCTATCGGAGGAAAATACAGGATACTCCCCCGTGTTAATAGAAGAAAAATCAGTGAACCTGGACTGACCTTTTTCTCCTGATAAAACCTCAACTTTTGCCGTAAAATACCCCTTTTCGATCTCATTGCCCTTTTCATTCGCCATCGGGGCCTGAAGATCCTGTAATACCTGATAAGCCCTATGTAAATTAGAATGAACCGTGACCATCACCTCTCTCTCGGTAGGAGGATTGGTCGCAAGAACATTGGTAAAACTTACGCCTTCGGCCGGCAATGTCACATCCAGATTAAAAACAGGCTGAATATCACATTCCAGATCGATCAAGAAATCCTCTGGCCCTTTATTTGTCTCGATAATATATTTAATCTTCCCTTTATAAGTGCCGGCATTTGCTTCCTGGATCTTATCCGGGTTGACCAAGAAATAAACCTTCAGACTATCCTCAGGGCTTTTACCGGCATAAATGAGCGTTCGCGCACGCTTTACCGGAACAGCACCCGAAATCCGTACATTCTGCTCAGTCTCGCCAGCGACCAAAAACCGCAATGCATCTGCCATGATCTCCTCGGCCGTTGCACTTTGTGGCAGGTCATTAAACTCCTGATAAATACGGATTTCCTCACCGACATTCCCTGAAAACGAGATCTTCACAAAATCTGCTGATGTCTCTGCGACATCACTATCCTTGATGCGAATCTGCCCTGGGGTGCGCCCGCCTGAAACAGAAGCCTTCCAGTTCGATATACTCTCCAAAGATATATTAACAAAAGCCTGCTCCTGGCTCGAATCGCTCATGGAACGAACCGTAAACAAGATCTTTCCAAAGAACCGTCCTGTTGCCCCCATGTTTGCGGGATCAACAACATAGGAAATAAGAAAGGAATCACTATCCCCATTCTGACTCGATGTATACAAAAGCTGATCTGCCTGATTCATGCGGTCCGCATTCTGCAAATAAAGAGTGCCCGCAGCATTCGAATTATTCATCGTCACCGACTGAAGAGCTTGGAAATTCAGACCCTCTCCCTTTCCATTCACAATAGGATCCTGGATCCTCTGAAAAACCTGATACCGATTCCCACCTGTCGATGTCACGCGAACCCGTATCTCTTTTCTATTATCCTGTCCTTGAATAATACGATCAAATCGCAGACTGCTACTACCATCCGCAGGACTCACGCTTAACGTCAGGTCCGCAAAGGCAGCGTTCCCAAAGAACAAAAATATAAAGACCAATGCTGATGTGTATAATTTACGCATTTTTCCAGATTCTAACGATTCAAGAATTTTTAGTATACGTAAATTTAACATATTTTACAGTTATACGCAAGTCTAGCGAAAGGAATCTTTCAAAAAGAAAATTCCTTCTTTCGTAACATAACCATAAGCAGGAGAATGATATACGAACTAAAAGAAAATGCTTTTTAGATGATCCGCTTTATTTTAATAAAAAAAATATAATTAATAGCTAATAAGAGACAAATCCATTCGTTTTTTTGATGGTCAAAACCTGATCAACCCTCACCATATTTACATACATCTCATAAGATCTCCAAAGATATTTTTCACCTATTTCAGCCCCTCATTAAAAACTTAACTGCATCCGGCTTAAAACCAGATTTTCTGTCGGACGGGCATTGCCACTGCTCGCACCATCCTTATATTGTGTCCGCTCGAAATTAAAAACAAGCTTCGCATTTCGATTTAAATACCAATTCAGCCCCAACGTCCACGCACTAGCTTCACTAGGTGAACTGGAGATCGTATTTGTCGTCAATGAACTATCAAAGATCGCATCATCGAGTTTAAGCGTACTATATCGAACCGCGAGCTCCCAAGCACCCCAGGCCCCCTTCTCAAAGTCAACAGGATGAAGCGGCACAACCCCTTTATAAGAAGCATCTTCACCGGTCAACACATATGATCCCGCTGCCTGCCAGCCATCATTCTTCAGCCTCTGTTGACGATTTGCCTTGTACACCTTGGACTCAGAAGACATATACTCCCCGTAAAGCCCTAACCCGTTAAAGTAATATGCAACCTGCGGAGAATACCGGATCTGCGGACCGTCGAACGTCGGCCCGGCGAGGGTAAAGAATGTTGTTTGACCTGCAGTCTTATAAGAAGGAAGTGTTGTGTCTTTACGATGCCCGTAAGAAACAGCACCGCCGAGACCCAGACCACGAAACGCCAACAGATCAGTATTCTTAAACGGATGCGCAAAAATGCGCGCCCCCACATCCTTATGATTATTGTTGTCATTCACACTCGTGCTGCCATCTGTAACGCCATTACTCAAAGAAATCGTGTAATTAACAGACTCTTTGAAAAGGTCACCGAAAACCTGAACACCTACATCTCGATTCGGCGCGAGATTCTCAAGGATGCCTGGCTCAGCGAAGGTAGATCCTGGCGTAGACTGAAGCCTTTCATAACCAAACGGCGCCTTGAACTTGCCAGCACGAAACTTAAGCGCTGGATCAAACCGCCAATCCATGTACGCATCCGGAAGTGATACCGCTGTCGAACCAAACTCAGGAGAAATAAAATAATCAAAATTATTCGCAACCGTTCCCGAGATGACCAGCCGGACCGTCCGCGCATAAAAGGTATCTGTGGTACTCTGATCTTTCTTTTTCGCACCAAAAAAGCGTGCATCCGCCTGGGCATAACCACTTACCTTAAGCTTATAACTGTCATCCTGGGCCTTGATCTGAAAGCCATCCTTGGCGTTAGCGGTCACGATGGGCGCGTCCTTGGCTTTTTGAGCAGCCGTCTCCTTATCAAGCTCTATCTGACGCTTGAGAATAGCCACTTCCTGCTCCAATATCTTCAAGCGCTCCTCTGTAGACAATGCCCCTTCCGCAAAAACTCTCTTGCCCCCCGCACCAAGCAACAGCACCACCACAAGTAATCCGTATCCCCAAGCCTTCATTGATTCTCTCCCTTTAGACTATTTCTTCTTCTCTACAATATCCGCTTCTTTTGAACTGTCCTGAATTTCTTTGATATTATTTTCTGCCTCTTTGGCTCCTTTTTTAAACTCACTGATCGTTTTCCCCAGGGCCTTACCCAATCCAGGCAACTTATCAGCACCAAAGATCAAAAGACAGATCAATAAAATGACAAGCAATTCGGGCATCCCTATTCCAAACATATATTCTCCGTTTCTTAAATTGATACATTAAAAACTATAACAGGAAAGAAGCTTGCTACAACTGCCGGAACAAGAACAGAAAACGTCTCCACAACCGCTCCGACATTCCCCGCTCCTCACCGTCTCAGAAAGCCCTGGCCCTCTTTACTTCTCTTTCATCCATTAGCATCAATCGGCAGCTTGATAATAAATGTGGAGCCCTTACCAAGCTGACTGCGGACCGTGACCGTCCCCCCATGCCGCTCGATGATGCCGTGAACAACCGAAAGCCCAAGCCCTGTGCCTTTACCAATAGGTTTTGTTGTATAAAAAGGATCAAACACCTTAGACAGATCCTCCGGCGCAATACCCTCGCCCGTATCTGATATTTCGACGTAAACATCTTTATGATGGACATACGTCTTCATCGTCACCCTGCCAAGTCCATGAATAGCCTGCGACGCATTAGTCAGCAAATTAATAAAGACCTGCACGATCTGCTGCTCTTTCATGCGAACCAATGGAAGCTCCCCATATTGACTAACCACCTCTATGCGATTCTTGAGCTCGGCCATAACGATATTTAAGGCCCTCTTTAACGTCTGATGAAGATCCCTGTATTCCCAATTTCCCCCCTCTGGATGGGAGAACATCCTGAGATCCTCAACGATCCTTGCTATCCTTTGGGCCCCATCGACGGATTCAGAAACGAGATGAGGCATATCCTTAAGGATCGCCTTTACATTCAGCTTTTCCTCAAGTTCCACGAAAGACTTCCCAGCCATATGACTGGCCTTTCTCACAGCGCTCCAATACTCTACAAGATTCTTTTCATATTCCTTCAACGTATCAAGATTGGAAAGCACGTACCCGCAAGGATTGTTGATCTCATGTGCAATGCCCGAAACCAATTGCCCCAAAGAAGCCATCTTCTCTGCCTGCACCATACGCGCTTGCGCTGCAACAAGCTGTTCAGTCGCCTGTTTGATCTCTGTCATGTCCCTGATGACCCCAACAATAAACTTGTTGCCATCACCATCCACATACAAGGTCTTTTTGGTCATGATGGTCCTGATAATACCCGCCCCATCACTAAAGAACTCTTCATTCAAATTCTCTTTGCCAGAAACAAAAACCTCTTCATCCTTGGCCCAGAACACGTCTGCCTGATCCTTAGGGAAAAACTCATAATCGCCCCTGCCGATGATATCCTTACGCTTCCTTCCCATAAGAGCACAAACCGCATCATTCATCAAAACAAACTTATGCTCCCGATCCTTAACAAAAATAGGATCCGGGATCGAATTAATGATCTTATCCAGATAACTCCTGGAATCCTCTAGATCTACCTCTGCCTTCTTGTGCTCTTCGATCTCCTGGAGCAACCGCTCATTCGAATGAGTCAACTCACTTGTTCGCACACGGACAATCTCCTCCAAATGCTCCCGATATTCTTCCAGCTGCCGCCCCACCCTCTTGCGTTCCGTGATATCACGACACAACGTAAGGATTCGCAGCCCCTCTCCCGTTCCGAGAACGGTCCCGTTGATTTCAACGGGGATGACCTGACCTTCCGGCGTAATATACTCAATTTCAAAATTCCTGATATACCCATCCCGCAGACAACGCTCTATCGCGACAGAATTCCTCTCCTTTTCATGCCCTCCGGTCCACTCCAGAACGCTCTTATCATATATTTCTTCAAAGGCATGACGACCTGTTAAACGCACATATTCTGCATTTGCATCTTTGACCCTGCCCAAAATATCAATAATGACATATCCTGTTGCTGTCGTCTCAATAAGAGCCCGGTACTGCTCACCACTCCTGAGACTTTCCTCCTCAGCATGCTTACGCACTGTGATATCGCTTACCAATCCGTCATAACCGATAACGACCCCTGCGATATCCTTCCTCACCACGACCGTATCTCTCAGCCAGCAAATGGTCCCGTCCTTGCGATAAATGCGATGCTCGAGCGGTTCAACGGAAAGTCCTTTCAACGCACGTTCCGCCATCGCAAGGACCTGCGCCCGATCATCCGAATGAACCATCTGGTACCAAAGATCAGGATTTTCCTTGTATTCCTCAGGAGCCCGGCCAGTCACAACCGTACACCCGGGGCCGTGAGTTGTCTCTACAGCACGACCATTCTCAACGCGCACGGTATAAATATAATCTGTTGTGGCTGCTAAAAGCCGACGATAGCGTGCCTCGCTTTCCCGCAGCGCATCTTCTCCTCGTTTCCGATCGGTGATATCCTCAACTGCTGATTGATATCCTATCGCGTGGCCATGCTCATCTCGCAAAACTGTTGCCAAACCATGGGCGCTGAAAGTCGATCCATCCATCTTCCTTGCTATATAATTTCCCTCCCAATGGTCCATCCTATCAAGAGTCTCAACAATGGCCACGGCTTCACTTTGATTGTTTAGAAAATGCCCTATCGACTTACCAATGACCTCAGCCTTATTCGGATACCCCCATATCTTCCAAAACGTATCATTTATTTCCGTTATAACACCATGGATGTCCGCGATACTATTAGCCGAGAGCGAAGAATCAAAAACCCAATTCTTGAGCCGAAGAGCCTCTTCCGCGCGCTTACGCTCATGTATCTCCTTTTCAAGCAGAGCGGCCTCTTCCTTGATCTCCAGATTCGCATACCCCAATTCTGAAATAATGAGAGCAATCTCACCTAATAATCCGGTAATACTCTTTAACCGTGATTCCGAAACCACAGGGATTTCTTTAAGGGCCTCCAAATACAGGGCTTCATCGATCCCGAAAAGCCTTGCCTGCTGACGGAAGAGCTCAATATCCGGTGGTTTAAGAAAAAGCTGCCCTGTCGCAAGGCTGGCAACATGCTTGCCTTTGATCATGATCGGTGTCGCGCAATCGACCAGGCCATTTTCGCAGGCTTCAACCACGATCTTGCCAGGCTCGATCAATTGGCCCAAAAGATGCTTGTTGCTTTTAAGGCAATTTTCAGCCGCCATAGGGCAATGACGGTGGTATTTCGTGCAGATATCCCGCCAGCCTGTGGCAATAAGGATATTAAGGTCAGGGTGATCCAGAAAACCTATCGTAAACCCAGTCGACTCCGTGAACATCTCAAAAATCTTGCGGAGCCTCTCAATATCCACAAGGTCCAGGATGCCATATTTTCCATCAACCAGATGATCGATCTGTTTATCCATGATATTTCATCTCTATGACGCGTCCCTTAACGTTCCCTTTATAAAAACAATAACAGCCCGCGCTCTCACATTGTTCCCAATAAGTATAAATATTTACTATTAAATTAACATAATAAAACCCAATCCTCAAGACAGAAAAAAGATCAGCCCCAAACAAAAACCTCGCCCCATTAAGGGTAACGAGGTTCTTGGTCAAAACAGCCATTCCCTGAAAGATCAACCAGGAACAAAACTTATCGGCCATCCCACTTCTTGACAATCGAGCTGATCTTCTCCTGGACCTTATCCTTGGTCTCAGCGTCGTTCAGGATCGAGTCGAGTAATTTTTCATGCTCTTCGGCCATCATCAGGATATCGCGCTTGAGCTCCTCATTGTTTTTCTGAAGGCGATACTGCTCAATCGCATGAGTGAGCGGGAACACAACTTTGTCCTTATCATCAATGGGCTTGAGAATATAATCAAAAGCGCCCGCCCGGACAGCCTCCTGACAAGTTTCCAGCGTCCCGTATCCCGTCAAGAAAATGACCGGGATCTTCCGTCCCTGATCATTGAGATAATGGAGCATATCAAGCCCTGTCTTCCCCGGCATTTTCATATCACTCACGATCGCCTCAACATCATCCTGCTTCTCCAGAAGCTTGATGGCATTGTCAACGCTACTGGCCGTGCACACCTGAAATCCGCACGCCTCCAGAAGCTCGCCCAAAGACTCGCGGATCGCTTCTTCATCATCGACCAAAAGGACACATCCTTTAATCTTACTTGCGGCCATAACTGCTCCTTTGTTAGTTATCTATCTAAAACTGCGATCCTTCTGTGTAATGTTGATTGTGTAATGTGTAATGCTGGTTCAATGGATACATGTTTAATGGAAGACTCCCGATATTTTCCGCCATTCCACCTTCCCCCATTCCCCTCGCGTTACACATTACACATTTAACATTACACAATTGAACTTTACAAACTTTCCCACACGATCTTAAGTTCATCATGTATCGCCGCGGCAGTCAGCATATTATGCCTTTTGTCGAGCGGCAGAACAAAATAAAATATCTTCCGGTCATTCTTAAGGGGCGAAAAATCAATCACCCCGCCGTGAGCCTGGATAATATTATAGGACACCGAAAGCCCCAGACCTGTCCCTTTCCCGGGAGCCTTGGTCGTAAAGAACGGATCGAAAAGACTGCCCTCAGACCCTCCCTTAACAGGAATTCCATTATCGATAAGACCCACAATAACAGCCTGCAAATGATCCAATTTCTTGGAAATGATCTTAACGGCACCGCCTTCTTTTTGGTCGAATTTATCGTCAAGAGCATCACGCGCATTGACCATGAAATTGATGATCACATCCTGAAGTGAATACCGGTCAATATACATCGGCGGGATGCCCTCTTCCAACTCAAGAGTGACCTCAATATTATGATCCTTAAATTGCTGCTGAAAAAGAAAAAGCCCGTCCTGAACTGGGCGATTGATATTTTCCTGAACAAATCCTTCCTTACGGCTTCCCGAATAGGCGTGAACCCGTTTGACGATCGTCCCGAGGCGCGTGAACTGATCCTTGATCTTGGTGATCTTGGTCTTAAGCGCCGGGTTCTGAGAGATCGCGTCATTCATCAGAAGCGTCTCAAGATGCGTTGAGATCGCCATCAAAGGCTGGTTCATCTCATGAGCTACCCCGGCACCGAGTTCACCAACAGCGGTCAATTTCTCAGCACGCACCAACTGCGCCTGCTGGAACACAAGTTGCTGGCGTTGTTTTTGGGATGCCAGCGCCCGCTTGATGGCAATGCACAGCTCATCAAAATTGACAGGCTTGGGCATATAATCAAAAGCGCCTTTCTTAAGCGCTGAAATAGCACTCTCCATCGCCCCGTGGCCGGTCAGCATAATAACTTCCGTCTCAATGCTGGCGGCCTTGATCTTATCTAAAAGCTCAATCCCGTCCATTCCGGGCATGCGGATGTCACTCACCACGATCTCTGGCTTTATCTCCTTCATGACCTCAAGAGCCTGAAGCCCGCTATCAGCCAGAAAGACCTCATAATCTTCAAGCTCAAGAAGCCCCTTCAGCCTCTCGCGCAGCATCTGTTCGTCATCTACAACCAATACCTTTGCCATTGTCCATCCTTTGTTAGCTTTCAGCTCTCAGCTATCAGCTGTCAGCCTTCAGCTTTCCGCCATCAGCTGATTACTGATCGCTGAAGACTGAAAGCCATTATACAACTTAAATTTTTTATGTCCGCAAATAAACATTAAACCTGGAAGCCTTCGGCTGTCAGCCATTAATCTGTGTCATGTTAAACGTGTCATGTGTAATGCTGGTGTAATGAATCCATATTTAATGGAAAATCCCCGAATGTCTTTTCCATTCCACATCCTCCCGTTCCTCCCGCGTTACACATGACACATGTAACATTACACATTTATCACCGGCAAATACACCTTAAACGCGGCCCCTTCACCCATCTGGCTTTCTACGTCGATCTTTCCCATATGCTTATCAATAATACCCTGACTGATCGACAATCCCAGCCCTGTTCCCTTACCTATTTCCTTGGTTGTAAAAAACGGATCAAAGATTTTATCCATTTGTTGTTTGTTCATCCCCAAACCATTGTCTTTAAACATCACCAAAACCATGCCCTTATCCTTATCATAAAACACCGAGATCTTAAGACTTTTTTGATACCCAGGCACATCCCATTTTCCTTGCCGGATCTGTTTTTCTTTTTCATCCATGGCATCACGGGCATTAGAAATCAAATTGATCCAAACCTGCTCCAGCTGATGCGGTTCACCGTTGACAGAAGGCAACCCAGATTCAAGACTTTTCTCAAGATCAACCCCGCGAATCCTCAACTGCTCGCCCATGAGCCCCAGGGCCGCCTCCACAGTCTCAGAAACATCCATAGGAAAGAAATCGAGAACTTCTTGCCGCGCATAAATACGGACATGCTCCACAGTCTTTGCCATCCTTTTGATCGAAATATCGATATCTTTCAAGCCTTCCGCCAATTTATCATCGGTCAACAGTTTCTTGTCGATAAGCTTACGAAAAGACGTCGCCACCAGCGAAATGACCCCCAACGGCTGATTGATCTCATGCGCCAACCCTGTCGTCATTTCTCCCAATGTAGACAATTTATCTGCTTGAAGAAGCTGTATCTTCATAGAATTTAAAACTTCCTCAGCTTTCTTATCTTGCGTAACATCCCAAAGAATGCCATTGATCATCAGTGGTCGCCCTTCAGCATCCTGGACCAATTCCCCTCGCGCTGAAATAAAATGAACGCTGCCATCAGGCCAGATAACACGGTAATTAGGTTCATAAGGCATTCCCCTGTTGATCGTCCTGGCCAAAAGAGCCTTGATCCTTTCCTGGTCATCAGGGTGAACAGCCACGAAGAACTCTTCCTCAGTCCCGTTGAAAGTAGCTGAATCAATGCCTAACAGAGAGCATGCCAGCCCATCGAACATGCGTTTTTTAGTAGCGATATTGAGGCTCCACACACCCATCTTTGCTGACTTAAGAGCCAGGTCGAGACTGATCTTGCCCAAACGCAAAGCCTCTTGCGACAACTTGCGCTCTGAAATATCCTGAACTGACCCCAGAACATAATCCGCTCCGTCTCTCGAGATCGAGGCAATCCCTCGCACTTCTCCCCAGAAAACTTTTCCTGTCCCCGTCCTAAACTGCACCTCCATTGAAAATGGCTCCCCCGTATCCAGACAGCGAAGAATGCGCTCCCCCAAGATGGAAATATATTCTGGCAAAAAATACTTAAGTCCCTCCGTAAGCCCGGGCTGATGGTCCTTGGGCGCTTCCACCAGATCATAAACCCCCTGCGACCACTCCAAAAAGTCCGTACGCGGATTGGCCTTCCACCCGCACACATTCGCGATCCGCATCGTCTCCTCAAGAAACAACCGGTTCTCTTCAAGTTGATCTTCCGCACGCTTACGCCGGGTAATATCTGTATCGCTGCCACGATACCCCTTCAAGGTCCCATCAGAATTAAGCAGAGGCTCGCCATTGGTCGCAACCCATATGACACCACCATCCTTTCTTTGAACAGGATTAACAAAATTCTGGAATGATTCTTTCTTTTCAAAAACAGCAAAAGCCTTCTGCCTAAACATCTCGCGATTCTCCTCTGGGTGAAGATCGTAAAAATTCTTTCGCCCCGAAAGCTCGCCAGGATGATAGCCATATACACGCAAAGCAACAGAACTGACATAGGTATAAAGTCCCTTTGCGTCCACTTCCCAGGCAACCATGCCGCTTTTTTCAGCCAATTGAAGAAATATCTCATTTAACCCGACAAGCTTTCGTTCTGCCGCTTCCTTCAGATAAAGCTCCCTGTCAAGCGGCAGGTAAACCGCTATCCCGAAAATAAGCCCCACCACGATCAACGCTATAAAAAAGAGAAACAGCGTCTGGCGCCCGAACAGCGTGATCTCGCGCGGCATTGACACCTTGGTGATAAAATCCGGTTTACCACTGATATCCTCCATCATAAAATATCCAGAAATAGATTGATGCCCAGACACTTGAAAAGACACACGAAGCCCCTTGATAAAATCTTTGCGCGCGACCGTAAACCCTACCGGCAAGGAATCCCCTTCTATCTTCTGAACATCAATATCCACACCAATAATTTGACTAAGACGTCTCAATTCATTTATATTAAGAAAATCCACAAAGATCATGGCTCCCCGCACAGGCCCCTTCCCCTCGCTTGTCAAGACAGGCCGAGCAACAACCATCGCAGGTTTCCCGGAAAGCGCGATCAATCCAGACACAAAACTACGTTCATCAGAAAGATGAGACAACGCCTTTCCATTAACAAAATAAGACTTAAGTTCCGCCGGAAGATCCTTGAGGCCTTGTCCCATCAAATAAACAACATCCCCTTTGATATCCAAAAAGATCATCATGTCGATCTTAAGCGTATCGAGGGCATTACTCGTCAAATTTGACTTAATATACGCCTCATTCTTATCCTCAATAAAGGCATAGGTATCGTCCCATGTCGACCAATCCGCAAGTTTGGAGGATATGTTCGAGATCCTGTCGGACACAACTTCCCTGGCCCTTGTGATATTTCTCTCAAGAAAACTTCTTTCAAGCCGAGCAAATCCTCCCATGACCGTGACCCACGAAACAAAGAAAATGGTTGCGATCAAGACGCATACGCCAAGCGCTATGAATATAAATGTTTTGCGCCGAGCATATTTAATTGGTACTTTCCGTTCATCCATGAAATCACTCTTTCTGTCGAGCTTTCAGTCTTCAGCCGTCAGCTTTCGGCCGTCAGCCATAAATCTGTGTAACGTTAAATGTGTAACGTGTAATGGTGGTGTAATGAAACCGTGTTTAATGAAAAATCCCCGAATGGTCTTTCCATTCCACATCCTCCCGTTTCACCCGCGTTACACATGACACATATAACATTACACATTTATCGCCGGTAAATATACTTTAAACGTCACCCCT
>JADGCU010000026.1 GCA_015228785.1 Candidatus Omnitrophota bacterium | reverse complement strand
TGTCCTACGGCCGGCTTGTGCGTTGGGACCTTTGGTACATAAAAAATTGGTCTTTCTGGTTGGATATTAGTATTTTGTGGCAGACGCTTCCTGTCGTTATTAAGGGAAAAGGGGCGTATTGATTGTAAGCAATAGTAAGAAGTAAGTAGTATGTAGTAAGGAGCTTGAATAAAGGAGGGAGACGGGATTTTTCTCCATACTGTTTACAACATACTCCTTACTTTAAAAAAGGAACGATCATGGAACGGAAAAGAGCTTTGATCACCGGGATCACCGGGCAGGACGGCTCGTATCTTACGGAATTTTTATTGGGGAAAGGATATGAGGTTTTCGGGCTAATCCGTCGGGGAAGCTCGTTCAACACGAAACGCATCGATCATATTTACCAAGATCCGCACGAAAAAGGGGTTCGTCTTAAGTTGGTTTACGGAGATCTGAATGATGCAAGTTCTCTGAATCATCTTATCCGCACGATCAAACCGCAGGAAATTTATAATCTCGGCGCGCAGAGCCATGTGCGCGTCAGCTTTGATGTACCGGAATACACTGGTGAGATCGTCGCGATGGGAACGACGCGGCTTTTGGAGGCGATCCGTGACAGCGGGTTGAAAAGTGTGAAATTTTATCAGGCTTCGAGTTCGGAAATGTTCGGGGGTGTTCCGGGGAAGCCGCAGAATGAAGCAACGCCTTTTTATCCGCGCAGTCCTTACGCCGCAGCTAAAGTCTACGCCTATTGGATGACGGTCAATTATCGCGAGGCGTACAAGATGTTCGCTTGTAACGGGATCCTTTTTAATCACGAGTCGCCCCGGCGCGGCGAGACCTTCGTGACGCGCAAGATCACCATGGCCCTGGCCCGGATCAAACATGCGCTTCAGGACAAATTGTATTTGGGCAACATTGATGCCAAGCGCGACTGGGGATTTGCCGGGGATTATGTGGAGGCCATGTGGCTTATGATGCAGCAGCCCAAAGCAGATGATTATGTGATCGCGACGGGCGAAACACATTCTGTCCGGGAGTTTTTGGAGGTGGCCTTCAAATATGCGGGACTGGATTGGAAGAAGTATGTGGCGATCGACAAGCGCTATTTCCGTCCGACGGAGGTTGATCTTCTTTTGGGGGACGCCACTAAGGCCAAGAAGAAACTCAAGTGGACACCCAAGGTTGGTTTTAAAGAGCTCGTTCACATGATGGTGGATGCGGATATGAAGCTTGTTGAGAAAGAAGTGTACGGGCTTAAGGGGAAAAGATAACAAGAGTCAAGAGCCCCCTCGGCGGCGACGCCTTTTTGTGAAGAAAAGGGGTTGGGTCAATGAAAAGAACCACATGTCTTTTGCTATGTTTTTGTTTTTTATATTCTCTCGTATGGGGATCGATACAGGATTGCGATATTATTCGTGATTCGCAAGGAAAAGTAATTCAAGACTGCATGGGTTTTAAGACCAGTGGTAGTCCGGTGGAAGTTCGTGTCATTCAGACCGCTCAAGGGAAGTTTGCTATACATATCACATTGGTTGAGTCTCGGGGGGTTGATTCTGTTTCATATATGATTGTTCCTGGGGAGAGACCTGTTGAAGGGCATCTCTGGCAATGGGCCAGTGGATATAATGGATTCGGGGACTTGGCCGTACGGGTGGATTCGCATGTTTTATTCAAAGCTGAAGAGGTTGTTCCTGGCGTGAAAGATTCGTTGCCGCTCAATAAGCCAATGATTTTTGAACTCTCAGAGGATGAATTCAAGCATTGTCTTGTTCAATTTCATGAGAGAGGAATTAATGATGGCGGGAAGGTGTATTATTTAGCTCCTGCTGACTTTCAATAGGCTCATGCTGTTTTAGGTTTGCGGCAATGGGGGAGAAGCCCAGTCTTTATGAAACGTCCACAGTTCTGGGGAAGGTCAGATTGATCTGTTCTTCGGCATTGATTGTGGCGCTCTGCGTAACATATTTTAGTATTCTTAGCAGATATGCTGGCAGCGAAAGAAATCTGTGCGGGCTGAGATTAAGAATAATGAAAGACGGCGGGTCGGATCAATTCAGTTGCGGCGGTGAGGATGGATGAATTCTTCGCACTATTATTCTTCTTTGACGTGACATCTTTGATCGGCGAATTCCTGATGTACTTTGGGGAGCGCGAACGGGATGGGAATTATGTGCGACTGCAGTGCTTCTTTCTTTTTCTTGTAGGCGTGTGTATTGGTATTATTTCTTTGAAGATCTTTTTAAAGCCAATGATTTTGACGTCCTGGTTCAGGATTGTCGCTGCGCTGGCAGCGCCTTTTCTGGTCGGATGTGTTTCAAAGTTTATTGCTGAGTATGTAAGCCGGAAAAAGGATGATGTGTGGCCTCAAAGGCACTTTTGGTATTCATTTTCTATATGTGCCGGGTGCGTGCTTGTCCGGTTTGTGTGCAGTGTTCGTTAAGAAGGTGATGTTGACAGGGCATTTTCTACTTGGGGAAGGATCCTTTTAATTTTATGTCATTATTCTGGTCTGATAAGAAAGTTGTTGTTACCGGCGGGGCCGGGTTCCTGGGACAGATTGTTGTCTCACAGTTGAAAGCGCAGGGGTGTCAGGATATTTTTATCCCGCGTTCGAAGGAATATGATTTGCGTGAGAAAGAAGCGATCATCCGGATGTTAAAGAAGGCTGACCCTGATATCATTTTGCATCTGGCAGCAGTCGTTGGCGGGATCGGTGCCAATCAGGACAATCCGGGAAAGTTTTTTTATGACAATATCATGATGGGTGTTCAGCTGATCGAGGAGGCGCGCCTGTTCGGGGTCAAGAAACTTGTCGCGGTCGGCACGATTTGTGCGTATCCCAAGTTCACGCCCGTCCCATTTAAGGAAGATGACCTGTGGATCGGTTATCCTGAGGAGACCAATGCGCCTTACGGGCTGGCCAAGAAGATGCTTCTCGTCCAGTCGCAGGCCTACCGTCAGCAATATGGATTTAATTCGATCTTTCTTTTGCCTGTGAATTTGTATGGGCCTGCAGATAATTTTTCGCCTGCTTCATCCCATGTCATTCCAGCGCTTATCAAGAAATGCGTAGATGCTAAAAAAAAGGGTGAGGCGTCGATCACGGTCTGGGGCACAGGCCAGGCCAGTCGTGAGTTTTTGTATGTGGATGATGCGGCCCGCGGGATCCTGATGGCGGCGGAGAAGTTTGATAAGTCTGATCCTGTGAACCTGGGAGCAGGTTTTGAGATCACGATCAAGGAGTTAATCGATCTGATCGTAGAATTGACTGGATTTACAGGAAAGATCATTTGGGACTCTTCGAAACCCGACGGGCAGCCGCGGCGCCGGTTGGATACACAACGCGCGTATCAGGAATTCGGGTTTAAAGCCCAGGTCGCCTTTCGCGAAGGGTTGATGAAGACCATTGCGTGGTATGAGAAGGCAGGGGTTTAAAGGCGGGGTCGATATTAGAAAAAAGGGAAGATGTTATGGAACAGCAGACACTTGTTATTATCAAGCCTGATGGACTCAAGAAATCACTGACAGGGAATATTTTGACCAGGCTTTCTGAGACAAAGCTCAGGATCGTGGGGGCCAAGGTTGTTCATGTCTCCAGGAAGCTTGCCGAAGTTCATTATCAGCATCTGAAGGACAAGCCTTTCTTCGAGGATGTCGTTAAATATCTTTGTGGGGAACTTCACGGGGAAGAGTATCGTCGGGCGTTGGCACTTGTTTATGATGGGAAAGATGCGATCGAGAAGGTCCGTAAGCTTGCGGGGGCCACTAACCCTGAAGAGGCAGAGGCGACCTCGATCCGCGGGCAATATGGGAGGCTTACCACATCCGGGCTTTTTGAGAATGTGGTCCATTGTTCGTCCAGTGAAGAAGATGCGGAGCGGGAGATCAAGCTTTGGTTTGAGCCCAGTGAGATCATTCACGATATTTATCCCACGACAACCATTGAGGTCAAGACAGAGAAACTTGTCTGGAAGTGATCTTTGTCCCCATTTGAGGCAGTTTAAGGATGGGGAGATGACAGGTTTGACAAATATCTTTCCCTATATATAATAACAAGACTTTTTTAGTCCCGTATTTTTCAAGAGTCAAGGATGCAGGCGGGATAACTCCGGCCTCTTTTAAAGAGGACATTGCGGAGGTCAAGGATCTGCCATTCGTATAATTTTGTGTGGCTGATAACGTCGATAAAATGGCACTATTGAAAATTCGAGTTAATGACGGAGGATCTTGATGGATAAAATGACAGTGCGCGATATTGATTTTAAAGGTAAGCGGGTCATCATGCGCGTTGATTTTAACGTGCCAATGAAGGCCGGGGTGGTTCAGGATAATACGCGTATTAGCGCGGCGCTTCCTTCGATCAAATATGTTCTGGAGAAGGGCGCCAAGAGCCTTGTTTTGATGTCCCATTTGGGGGATCCTAAGAAAGATGTGCAGAAGGCCAAGGAAAGTGCGGAGAAAGATGGTAAGCCATTTGATGAGAAGGCTTACATCGAAGGTAAGCACAAAATGGCTCCTGTAGCGGCGGAGTGCGCCAAGCTTCTGGGCAAAGAGATCAAGCTTGCGCCTGCCTGCATGGGGCCCGAGACAGAGGCCATGGTGGCCGCGCTGCCGCAGGGTGGCATTCTGATGCTTGAGAACACACGTTTCCATAAAGAAGAAACGTCTAAAGAGGCCGCAGACCGGGATAAGATGGGACAGGCCCTGGCAAAGTACGGGGATATATTTGTGAATGACGCTTTTGGCTCGGCTCATCGCGCCCATGCCTCGACCGAATCAGTGGCGCGTTTCCTGCCGGCGGTTGCGGGTTTTTTGATGGAGAAAGAAATTGAGTTTCTGGTCGAAAAGGTCATGAAAAATCCCGCAAGGCCTTTTGTGGCCTTGATCGGTGGCGCTAAGGTCTCCTCCAAGATCGAGGTCCTGGAAAGCCTTTTGGGAAAAGTTGACCGCATGATCGTGGGCGGTGGCATGGCCTACACATTTCTTAAGGCCAAGGGCCTTTCGGTGGGGACGTCACTTGTTGAGGAAGACATGATCGATACGGCACGCAAGATCCTTCAGAAGGCGTATGAGACGCAGATCTATATTTATCTTCCGATCGATCATATTGTGACCAGGGAATTTTCTCCTGATGCGGAGTCCCAGCATGTGGCCCGCGGCAATATCGATGGTGATCAGATGGGCATGGACATCGGCCCCATGACGATCCAGAAGTTCGAGGGCGCCTTGAGGGGAGCCAGGACAGTTGTTTGGAACGGGCCGGTAGGAGTTTTTGAGTTTCCAAAGTTTGCGACCGGGACTGTCGCTATGGCGAATGTCATTGCCGGGCTTCCGGAATGCGTAACGGTCATTGGCGGTGGTGATTCCGTGTCTGCGGTCAATAAGGCGGGCGTTGCCGATAAGATGTCTCATATTTCAACCGGTGGCGGCGCATCGCTTGAACTTCTGGAAGGCAAAGAGCTTCCGGGGGTGGTGGCATTAATGGATAAGAAGCCATCCGGCAAGTGTGGATGCGGCTGTAAATAAGAAAGTCAGACGTTGGACATGCGAGGCTAGGGCGTCCAACTATTTTTCAGAAAGGTCTTTTGTGAGAAAGAAAATCATTGCGGGTAACTGGAAGATGTATAAGACGGCCGTCGAGGCGACGGATCTTGTGAATGGATTAAAGAAGGAATTATCCGGCACCACAGCGGTGGATGTTGTTTTATGCCCTCCCTTTGTATATGTGGCCTCAGCAGTTGAGATCACGCAGGGCACGAATATTGCGATCGGTGGCCAGAATGTGTATTGGGAGGAGTTTGGTGCTTTTACAGGGGAAGTTTCAGGGCCCATGTTGACATCTTTGGGAGTTAAGTATGTGATCGTTGGACATTCGGAGCGCCGTCAGTATTTCGGCGAGACCAATGAGACGGTCAATAACCGTGCCAAGGCGGCTTTGAAGGCGGGACTGAAGCCTATTGTGTGCGTTGGCGAGAACCTTGCTGAGCGCGAAGGCGGGAAGACCTTTGATGTGGTCAAGAATCATGTTACCGGGTCTTTGGCGGGGTTGACTAAAGAAGATATGCTAAGGGTTGTGATCGCTTATGAGCCGGTTTGGGCTATTGGCACAGGAAAGACAGCAACCTCAGCCCAGGCACAAGAGGTTCATGCGTTCATTCGTGATCTTTTACAGAAAATGTTCGATAAGGCAACAGCGGATGCGACGCGTATTCAGTATGGCGGGAGCGTCAAGCCTGAGAATACTGCTGAACTGATGGGGCAGCCTGATATTGACGGCGCGCTTGTGGGTGGGGCGAGTCTGAAGGTGGATAGTTTTACGGCAATTGTTAGGAATTCTATTAAGTAGAGGACCCGTTGGGTTCGCCCCGAATCAGAGAGAGTTCGGGATAGCAAAGGAGATCCTGTGGTTGGTTTTATTACGTTTATACTCATTATTTCATGTATCCTGATCGTAACATCCATCCTCATGCAGTCAGGCAAGGGTGGCGGGCTTGCGGAAGGCTTTAGCTCGGCGGAGAATCTTCTCGGGACCCAGACCAATAAAGTGATGGTCAAGGTGACGGGAATTCTTGTGGCCATTTTTATTGCCTGCTGTTTGTCATTGGCGTTCTTGTCGACATCCAAGGAGCAGTCCTTGATGAGGACAGTACCGCAGAATAAGCGTCCAGGGACGATGAATGTGGATCAGTTATTCAATCAGGCGCCTTCGCAGACGATCACGATCAATGCGGCTGACCCTGCTTCTCAGGCGGGCTCTATACCGGTTGATAGCGCTGCGAAATAACCTTCGGGGTTTTGTTTCGGCAAGACGTTCCTTGGTGTCCTGTGGGGTGAGGCTTTCTGTGGGCAAAGTCAAGGTGACGAAATATTCAGGTTTTATCAAAGAAGGCACAACAGGAAAATCCCTGTTGTGTCTTTTTGTTTTGATGTGCATGGTTTTCTCTGTGGCACAGGGCCGGGACCGCATGGTTAGATCCGGGCGCTATGGGGGGGAGCTCATCTTATCGACGACTTCTGATCCCAAGTCGTTTAATCCGATCCTTGCCAAGGAGACATCAACAACCGCGATCACGGGTGTCATGTTCGAGGGTCTGACAACCATTGATCCTTTTACGCTTTTGGCGATTCCCAATTTGGCAGAGAAGTGGGAGTCGTCTTCCGATGGATTGACATGGTCGTTTCATTTGCGTCCTGGTTTGCGCTGGTCAGACGGGTATCCGCTGACCGCAGATGATGTTATCTTTACATTTAATGATCTTATCTTTAATCCCCGGGTTCCTAATTCTTCGCGCGATATCTTTACGATCGACGGAAAGCCTGTCAAGGTCGAGAAGGTGGATGATCTGACGGTTCGTTTTATTCTTCCGGTCAAATTTGCGCCATTCTTACGTAGCCTCGGCCAGGAGATCCTTCCTAAACATGTCTTGAGTTCTTTCGTCGCTGCGGGCAAGTTCAATTTTGCCTGGGGGATTGACGCGGATATCAAATCGGTTGTGGGAACGGGGCCTTTTCGTCTTGTACAGTATCAGCCTGGTCAGAGGGTGGTTCTGGGGCGGAACCCTTTTTATTGGAAGATGTCGAAGGAAGGTGATTTTCTCCCTTATATGGATAAGCTTGTCTTTTTGATCGTGCCGAGCCTGGATGTTTCGCTCTTGAAGTTTATGGAAGGGGCGGTTGATAGCTATAACATGCGCGGCATGGATTATCCGCTGTTGAAGCCCCTTGAAAAGAAGCGGGATTTTACGGTCTATGATCAGGGGCCGGATATGGGGAGTAATTTTATTGTCCTTAATCAGAATGCGGGGACAAATGAGAAGACTGGCAAGCCTTTTATGGCATCCTATAAGCTTGCCTGGTTTCAGGATGTTCGTTTTCGGCAGGCAATCGCGTATGCCGTTGATAAGAAACGTATTATTGAGATCGTTAAGAATGGTTTGGGGTATCCTCAGTATTCACCTGAGAGCCCATCTGTTGGATTCTTTTATTGCGATCAGGTCCGTAAGTATGATTATGATCTGGCTAAGGCGCGGGAGTTGTTAAAAGAAATGGGATTTGAGGATAGGAATAAGGATGGAGTTCTTGAAGATAAGGACAATCATCCTTTGGAATTTAATCTTTATGCGAATGCGGATAATACGGAGCGTGTGGATATTGCGGCCATTATTCGTAATGACCTGGAAAGTCTTGGGATGAGAGTTAATTTTCAGCTTGTTGAGTTTAATACGCTCGTCTCCAAACTCACCTCGACCTTTGACTGGGATGCCATTGTTCTGGGGCTTACAGGATCGATGGACCCGCATTTCGGGCAGAATGTGTGGTTATCTTCTGGCCAGCTTCACATGTGGAATCCCAAACAGAAAGAGCCAGCGACCGCGTGGGAGAAGAGGCTGGATGAGATCTTTGCTCTTGGTGCCCAGGAATTAGATGAGAATAAGCGTAAGGGTTATTACGATGAATATCAGAAGATCATCGCGGATGAAACGCCCATGATCTATACGGCCTTAAGCGCCCGGCTCACGGCGGTGCGCAACAGATTTGGGAATATCAAGCCTGCTTTATATGGCGGAGTTTTCCATAATTTGGAGGAGATTTATATAAAATCCGAAAGTCCTATGGAGGGTAACCATGCTGGAAAGAAATGAAGCATTGAAGGTTATCCACGAGCGTCATAGCACGAGGATGTTTTTAGAGACGCCTGTGGCTGATGAAGATGTCCGGGCCATTTTGGATGCGGCCAATCAGGCGCCGTCAGCTCATAATCAGCAGTCCTGGCGGTTCATTGTTCTCAAGGGAAAATATAAGGAAGAGCTGGCTGATCTGGTTCTAAGTAAGGCTGCGGATTTCCCCAAGCCCTCTTCGACGTTGCTTCGCCTGGCTTCACGATCCATCCATTCTGCGCCAGTTATCATCGCTGTGGCGAATACGGGGGAGCTTATTGCCAGAGGCGGGGATTTGTTTAATATTAAAGATGGTTCGGGCGTTGACTTCTTTCGGATCATGGAAATTCAAAGTTCAGCAGCAGCGGTCCAAAATTTGCTCCTTGCGGCAACGTCTTTGGGCCTGGGGACAGTCTGGCTTGGGGTTCTTGTGCTTATTAAGGATGATATTCTTAAGTTTATCGGTGAGCCCAAAGGCGAATTTATGGCCGTGATCCCTCTCGGGTATCCTGGGCAGTCAAGCCGCGGCCCCAAGAAGAAATCGTTGGAAGCGGTTATTAAATATTTTGTGGATGAATAAGTTTTATGGTTTTGTTTATTAAACATGTAGACATCGAAGGCCCGGAAACGTTGGGGGCATTCTTTGAGAAGAAAGGGCATCCCCTATCTGTCATTTCACTTCATCGAGGGGAGAGGTTTCCTCGGGACCTGAAGGAAGTGGATGCGGTGGTGAGTTTAGGGGGGCCGATGAATGTTTATGAAGAAGAGGCCTATCCTTTTTTAAAAGATGAGAACGTGTTTATTCAGAAAGTTTTGAAAGAAAACATTCCGTTCTTGGGTATATGCCTGGGATCACAACTGTTGGCCAAGGCAGCTGGTGGGGCGGTCATTCGCTCGCCTGAGGAAGAGATCGGCTGGTCAGATATTACACTTACGTCAGAAGGCATTCGGGATCCGTTGTTCGAGGGGATGCCTCGGGTTATGGAAGTGTATCAGTGGCACGGGGACATGTGTGTGATCCCGGTGGGCGGCACTCACTTGGCGTCTTCCCTGAAATGTCCGGTTCAGGCTTTTCGTGTTGGAAAAAATGCGTATGGCCTTCAGTTTCACGCGGAGATCACGGATAAGAGTATTGATGAGTGGTCGCAGGATTATGCTCCTGAGAAGCGAGGAGAGCGTCAGGCTATGCTTGCGCGGTATAAAATCGTTGAGAAGGATTTTATTCGTCGAGGAGAGGTGTTGTGTGAGAACTTCTCGAGGATCATAAAGGCATGATGGAGGATGTATGGCAGACCAGAAAGCAGTTAAGAATCTGATCGCAATGATGGAGTTCCCGACTGAGGGCGTGTTCAGCAAGGTCCTGGCCAAGGGCGAGGCATCTAACCACACCTTGATGTGTATGGCCCGGGGGACGGATATTTCCGAGCATACATCGACCCGTGAAGGGGTCGTGACCATTTTGAAAGGCAAGGGGACCTTTGTTCTTAACGGAGAAAAGATCTGTATGGAGCCGGGTGTTTTTATTTATATGCCTAAAGATGCGCCGCATTCGTTGAGCGCTGATGAGGATACTGGCTTTTTGTTAAGTCTGTTTGGGAAATAAGGGCAGGTGGTTATGGGGAAGATAAAGAATATGAGCGGCAGAGAGCGGGGGATTCCTTCGATTGATGCTGATCTTTGCACGGCTTGCGGGCTGTGTGCGCGGGTATGTCCAACGTCAACGATCATGATGTCTGGCGACAAGCCGTGTATCACAGGCGATGGTGGTTTTGGTTGTATTGCCTGTGGGCAGTGTGTGGCTGTTTGCGCTGAAGGGGCCACGCGAGTGACAGGTCGGGGCATGAGTCCAGAGGATGGTTTTGTTCTGCCTCCTGCCTCTGAGCGTTCGACAGCCAAGGGGCTTGAGGCACTTTTGGAGAGTCGGCGCAGTATGCGTCAGTATAAGGATCAACCGCTTACTCATGAAACGATCGATCGCTTGCTTACGATGGCGTCGACAGCTCCCATGGGGTTTCCTCCATCAGACGTTGGGGTTATTGTGATCAATGGCAAGGAACGTGTGCAGGAATTTGCGGAAGATCTTTGCCAGGAATTTAAGAAATGGCTCTTTTTCGCAAGTCCGATCGGATCTTTGGTGATGCGGGGCGTGATGGATAAGGCAACACGCGACATGATGAAGGATTTGGTTCTTCCCATCACCATTGAGATCCTGGAGGCCAGAAAAAAGGGGCAGGATTTTCTTTTTTATCATGCGCCCTGTGTTATTGTGTTTTATGATCCGATGAAAGATACGGTTGACCCTTCGATCGCAGGGAGTTTTGCGACGATTGCCGCAGAATCTTTGGGGCTGGGGAGTTGTATGATCGGGACCGTCGCGCCAGCCTTGAAGGGAAGCCGAGAACTCCGGGCCAAGTGGGGAATCCCCGATGGACAGCATCCGTCGATTGCCATGACCTTGGGGTATGGGGCGGTTTCTTATAAGCGTGGTATTCGTCGTCGATTTGCGTCTGTGAGATATATATAAAGATTTATATTTATTAATCGGGTGTCAGAAAGAGGATTTCTGGCCTCAACGGAAAGGGAAACCAATGAGTTTAAATAGCGTCAATATTATGGGAAATTTGACCCGGGATCCGGAGTTAAAGACGATACCATCAGGGAAATCTGTATGCAGTATGTCGATCGCCAACAACCGGATCTATACCAAGAACGGTGAGAGGGTGACGGAGGTGTCCTATTTTGATATTGAAGTGTGGGGTGCTGTTGCTGAGAATTGTGCGAAATATCTGAAGAAGGGCAGCGGCATTATTGTGGAGGGACGCCTTAAGCAGGAACGCTGGGAGAAAGACGGGAAGACACAGAGTCGGGTTCGCATTGCGGCGAACAGTATCCATTTTATGCCGAGAAAGAGCGACGATAGCGGCTCTCGGATGCGGTCAGATGCCGGATCCTCAGAGGTGCCTATCGTGGATGGCACAGGTCCTGAAGATATTGCCTGGGAAGAGTAGGACTTTGGAAGAATTGAACGGGATGAAGGCATGTTCCGATTTATTTTAAAGCGTTTACTGATCGCTATCTTTTTGCTTCTGGGCATGAGCTTCATCACGTTTCTGTTGATGCGGCTTACGCCGGGGAATTTTCTGGATACGTTGCGTCTGGATCCCCAGATATCCAAAGACACCCTTGATCATTACGAAAAGTTGTATCAGCTCAATAAGCCTGCCTGGGTTCAATATCTTCACTGGCTTCTAAGTTTGCTGCGCGGGGATCTGGGGTATTCGTTTTATTACAATGTGCCGGTGACGACCCTTATTGTCGGGAGGATGGGCAATACCTTTTTGTTGTCTTTTTCTTCATTCTTGTTGACGTGGATGGTTGCGATTCCTTTAGGGATCTGGGTTGCGCTTCATCGCAACCGCTGGACAGATCGTTTGGTTCAGTTTGTTTCTTATATCTTCCTATCGTTACCGACATTCTTTATTGCCATGATCCTCCTTTTGTGGGCGAGTCAGACAGCCTGGTTGCCGCTCGGCGGGATGACAAGCCCGGATTTTGATCATTACAGTTTCTGGGGAAAGATGATGGATCTTCTGAGGCATCTTGCGATACCGACGATCGCGCTTTCTTTAGGATCGATCGCGGCGCTTCAGCGCATTATGCGCGGGAACATGCTTGAGGAGTTGGGAAAATTGTATGTGACGGCAGCCCGCGCTAAAGGGTTAGCCGAACATCGCGTGATCTATATTCATGCGCTGCGTAATGCGCTCAATCCCTTGATCACACTTTTAGGGTATGAATTTGCTGCATTGTTGAGTGGTGCGGCGATCATGGAGATCTTGACCAGTTGGCCGGGACTGGGCGCTTTGATGCTCACGGCCGTTAGAGCTAAGGACATTTATCTTGTGATGGCCAGCATGATGATGGGAGGCCTTATGTTCATTATTGGGAATCTCATTGCTGATATTCTCCTGGCTAAGGCAGATCCGCGGATCAGGTTGGGAGAGAGATCTTTATGATCTGGATGCGGTTTCGAGAAAATCGTTTGGCCCTGGCGTGCCTGTGGGTATTGGGCGCGCTCTATGGTACAGCGCTTTTTGCTGAGATCTTGGCTCCCTATTCCTTTCAGGCAGAAGTCAGAAATTTCTCTTATGCGCCACCAAGCCCTGTTTCTATGATTGATCAGGGACGTATATCCTGGCCGTTTGTTCGAGGCGCAAAGCTGACTTTTGATGAGTACCGGCGACGAATCTACGTTTTGGATGAAAAAAAGTATCCTTTAAAGCTGTTTGTTCTGGGAGATGAGTATCGTTTTTGGGGGTTGATCCCTTCGAGGCTTCATCTTTTTGGTGTTGATACCCCTGGACGCATTTATCTTTTAGGTGCTGATTCACGTGGACGGGATATCTTTTCGCGACTTTTGTATGGGGGGCGAATATCCCTTTCGATCGGTTTGATCGGTGTTTTAATCTCTTTTATTATTGGTCTTCTGGTGGGTGGTGCAGCCGGATATTTTGGCGGGAAGATCGATAATGTGTTGATGCGTTTGTGCGAGATGGTCATGATGGTGCCTGGTTTCTATCTTTTACTTGCGCTGCGTGCTGCAGTTCCAGATAATTTCAATTCTGTTCAGATCTATTTCATGATCATTGTAATCCTTTCTTTCATGGGGTGGGCGGGGCTCGCGCGTGTCATTCGTGGAATGTGTCTGTCCCTTCGGGAACGCGATTATGTCCTAGTCGCAAAGACGTTGGGCTTAAGCGACCTAAAGATCATTGTGCGGCATATTTTGCCGCATACGGTATCGTATTCGATCGCAGCTGTGATGCTTTCGATCCCGGGATATATTTTGAGTGAATCGGCGTTGAGTTTGATCGGTCTGGGGATCCAGGACCCGTATGCGAGCTGGGGGAATATGTTGTCTGAGGCCATGAGTATTGTGCGTATCAGTTTTGCTCCTTGGATCCTGTGGCCGGCATTCTTTATTTTCTTAAGCGTGGTGTGTTTTAATATGTTGGGCGATGCGTTGAGAGATGCCGTGGACCCAATGATGACGGGGAAGAAATAAATATGCCCTCGAGCCGACCTTTAGTATTTTTGCTTATATCATTTCTCACTATATTTTTTAGTTCTAAATTGTGCGGGGCCTCGATGTCTGCTCAAGAGCAGGCTGAAACGTTGCTTTCATTGCCGTATACCCAATATGTGGAAACGGAGCGAGCGCCGGATAAGGTTGGGATGACAATTTACAACAGAGATAAGGCATTCTCTGGGTATAATATTTATGCATCGTTTAGGGATGCGACTCCTTTCGTTCAGTTGATTGATATGGATGGTCATCTTGTGCATCGATGGGCAGGGAATCCTCCTGGTGTTTCTTCAAAGTGGGAACGCGTAACGCCTTTCCCTGATGGGTCGATCTTTTTAAACAGTGTAATGACCTCTGTTGACTGGCAGTGGGTTGATGTCAATTCGCACACATTTATGGTTTATGATATTCCAGGGCAAATGGCACATCATGCGGGGGGGGGGGATTCTTGGGACTCGTTGCGAGTACGATTCACGTTCCTTTTCAAGATATGGCATTAAAAGTCGAAGATAACGCCCTGGTTCATGTTTCACCTGATGGAAGGGTTTTAAAAAGGATTTCGTTAAGTACACTTTTTGCGGAGGATCCAAGTTATAAAAGAAAGCTTAAGGAGGCTTATAATGAGTTAAAGAGTTTTGAGCAAAACTCATCCAAAGGTGAGGTGGAGGTGCCACGCTTTGATTTATTCCATGCTAATAATATTGAAAATCTTGAATGGGATATTCCTGGTATTGCAAAAAAGGGTGACTGGCTGGTAACCTTGCGGCATCTTGACAGAGTTATTATTGTTGATTCAGAAAGAGAAAAGATTATTTGGCAGTGGGGTGAGGGGGTCATAGATAAACCGCATCATGCGACCTTTTTGAAGGAAGACCAGATTTTACTATTTGATAATGGAGTTAATAAGAAATTTTCTCGGGTTATCGTTTTGGATATGAGGTCTGAGAAAATAGTATGGCAGTATGGTCAGAAATCTGGGCAAGAATTTTTTACTCCAAAAAGAGGATCTGTCCAGAGGCTTCCTAATGGCAACACGTTGATTTCTGAGAGTGATCGAGGGCGTGTTTTCGAAGTGACTCTTTCCGGAGAGATAGTATGGGAATGGTATGCTGAGTTCTCGAGAGAAGAAGCGGGACAGGGAAAGCGAAGGATTGTTCCCAGAATGGAGCGGCTTTCTTATGATTTCTTTAAAGGCATAGAGTTTAATTATGGAAAGACTAAATTTTAGATTAGAAAAGAGCGGCTTGTTGCTTATTTTTGTTGTTATCTTATGGGTATGAGTTGATTATGGATTTTGCGTCTTAAAGAAGGCTCCTATCAGTAGAAACAGTATTTTCAAATGAGGCCGGATATATTTATTGCTGTAAAGTCAGAAGGCAATAAAAAGTTGTATTCTATAGAAGTCGGGGCTGATTATTCTAGATAGGCGAGAAGATGATAAAATAGATTTCTGTGGATGATGGAAGTAACAATATTACAGCCATGAATACACGCGCATGAAAGCAAAGAAACTCTCTGATTCATTGCCTTCTCCGAATTCCATGCCTGATGGATATCCCAATTCCAATCAGATAAGTTTCCAAATGGGATTGTTTGTTCACAAATTCCGATAGACCCATCACTATAGATTACCGCATCATCATAACCTGCGTAACAGGGCGCCTGCCGCTTTTTTGACCGGAGTACGTTCAGCATCGTTTTTAGCTTGATATCTTGAAATGGTGAGAAATAAGAAGGATGTTTTTGTTTTATTTCGTTTATCAATTGTTGTATTTGTGTCGGTGTGATTTCAGATTTACAGCGCGGGTTATAGTCTTTATTCAATAAATCGCCTGGCAGATTGAAAGTGCTAAAAGAATTTCCCCGGATCATTGTTATTTTACTTGGGTATTGGTGATCTTTTAAGAAAGAAATAAGATCGATTATGTTATTAATATTTTGTCTCATGATTGAAATATTGATGATAAAAGTGAAGTTCTTGTATTTTTTTCGGAGCCTATTTAATCGCGCGCAAGTATCCATTGATTTTTGAAATCCTTGGGGATGTTGCCTGATTAAGTTATGGGTTTCTTCCAATCCATCCAGAGAAACCTGGATCGACAGTCGTTTGTTTGATTGGGAACAGATTTTTTGGGAGATGGATTCGATCTTTTCCGGGAAAGATCCATTTGTTGTAATATAAACAGACTTTATTTTCTCTAATTTTACCATCTCCATGAGGGTTTCTTCGAGATCTTCTTTCAGGAATGGTTCTCCTCCGGTAAGAGTAACAGATGTTGGTTTTGTGAGAGACTTAAAGATTTTGAGTATATTTTCTGGTTTTATGTCAGCCGCAGGATTTCGTACTCCTGATATAAAACAATGGTCACAGGATGCGTTGCATTGTGATGTAACAAACAAGACGATGCGGCTTGGCATTTCAAGAGGACGTTGGAGTGTAAAGGGAAGTTTTTCTTTTAAATAATGAGCGGTCCGGGATTGGCGATATTGATTCATTTCGTCAGGCTGAAGGAAATTTCTATCTTTTCTTGATAGAAATTCATCAATTTTTCCGAATTGTCTAAGAAGGTTGAAAAAAAAGAGAGGATTTAAACTGTGTTCCCAATTCCCCAGCATCCAAAGTAGCCCCCCTTGCAGGCCGTTGGCCTTAAGTTCGGCCTCAAGTATTTTGCGCAGGTATGTTCTATGGCGGTGAATGGGCCCAGAAGATCGAAAGGTGTTTCCGGCTTTTGCGATAAAGTGAAGTGCTTTTGTATCTGTTGATATAACAGTTCGGTAGCCCATGGATTTAAGACGAAAGTACAAATCCCTGTCTTCTCCCCAATAATAGAAATAAGGATCAAAACCACCTGCTTGGAAAAAGATTTCTCTTGGCAGGGCTAGAAAAGCGCTTGCGGGGATCGCGGTCTCAATGAGTTTAGGAGGGGATGGCCATTCCTGAGGTTTATATGCGATGACTTTCTTTCTTTTCCAAACGGTGTACTGGTGTAGTTTGAGGCTTTCGGGGTTCTTCCCAGATTGATCTGGAGCACATTCTCCGCCTAACGCACCAATGTTCGGATCTTTTCTAAGAATATCCGGAATGCTTTTTATAGAATCGGGTAAGAGTTTTGTATCGGAGTCAAGAAACAGCAGGATTTCACCTTTGCTGTGGAGGGCCCCTAAGTTTCTTGAGTAGGAGGGGCCCATGTTAATGTTGTTTCTTATATAGATCTCGTTTGGCAAAACGGGTTTGGGAAGGGCATCGCTGCTGTTGTCATCAATGATAATGATTTCGTAATTCGAGTATTCCTGCGATTTGATGCTTGCTAGGCATCTTTCAAGAAAATCAACTCGATTGAAAACGGGAATGATAATGCTAATTAAGGGTTGATACGTCATAAGAAGGTAAGAAGGGTTTGATTTGATGATTATATTATCACAACAAATTCTTTATACATATATTTGTATATACTTTATAATTTAAAAATCTTCATGAAAATACCGCTTTTTATACTAACTCTTCCATGTTTTAGTTAATTAAAGTAATATTATATAAATTCTAATTTATAGAAGTATTTAATAGTCTAAATAGGTTTGTATTCTATGGTTGCGAAGAAGGTTGTTTATTTAAGAGGTGCTTATAATCTTTTTAATTTTGGTGACGATTTGGCACTCATAGCATGGCTCGCTTTTTTGTATGATTTTCAGAAGCCGGGGCCGGGAAATCTGGGCATATTTATTGAGAAAAGATTTCGTAGTGTGGCTTTGTTGAAGATTGCCCAGAATGAAATGGCGGAATATTCTGAGGCTCCGGACATTGCGGAGTGTATAAATGAACAGTTTATTAAATTTTGTATTCCTATTAGGTTCCCGAGCGCATTTAGTCTAATTCGAGGGATAAAAAAAGGGAGAATTTTGTCATTAATAGGAAGTTTTTTCTTGTCTTTTATTATTTTATTTGATCTCACTTGTTATCAATTGTTCCGCAAATGTTTCTTTATTGGAAAACATATAGATTTTATCAAGAGGATTGATGTTGTTCATTATATAGGTGGTGGATATTTCACAGATTGGTGGCGTTTATTTGTATCTGGCGAATTTCTTGTGATCTTATTTTATCGGATTGTGAATCCTCATTTGCGGATAGCAGGGACTGGTTTGGGAATCGGGCCGCTTAAGAAGAAACTAAACATCTTTCTTTTTAAGACATTCGTAAAACGATTTTGTTTTTTGTCTCTCAGGGAAGAACAGTCATCAGATTTTATAGAAGCGCTGGGATTAAAGATTAATAAAGCAACATTGGGCGATGATGTTTTGCTGCTTTTCCCGTATTTTCAAAAGCTGAAAGAATTTGAGAATCTTGGGGCCTGCCCTCATACGGCATTGAATTTTAAGGATTTCTTTGAGCATGATTACCGTCTTGCCGGCGAACAGATTGATCGGTATCTGGCAGGACAAGCGCCGAGCAGCGCACGCATAGAATATTATTGTTTTGGCAGGAAACCGGGGCCTGATGACTTTTCCTTGACCGCGCTTTTGAAAGACAATCGAAGCCAGCCAGCCATTATTCATGACCCTTATGAGGAGGGGTGGCTTCAATTTGTAGGTAATTTATCTCGAGCTCAAGAGGCCATTGGCTTTGCTTATCATTTTGGTATGATTGCAACGATATTGCGGGTCCCGGTTGTTTCCATTTATTCAAAAGATTATTATAAGCAAAAGTTAATGGGTGGTATTAAGCAATTGAATAGACAGGCGGTTATTTTCTCTATTGATGATGTTTCGACAGGGAGACTATCTGAAGCCTTAAATACGGCGCGGGCAATAGATCAAAACAAGATAAGAGATGACATGGAAACTAAATATAAGGCTATGAAATTTCAGTACACAAGTTTTTATAACGGGGTATTGTTTTTAGATTAGAAGTTCTTTGGGGCAGAGGGCGCATGTTTTTAAAGAAGATATTGTTGATATTTCCAACTTCTTTCGAAGTTAATGTAGTGCCTCCTTTAGGCATTTCAATCATTGCTGCTTGCTTGCGTCAGAGGGGGTGGGATGTAGAATTGGCTGATTTGACCGTTGAACGTGGCAGGCATTTTGATTGGGAACAGTATTCGATGGTCGGGATGACTCTTTTATGCGTTAATTTTCGTCAAGGGATGGATCTTGCTCGGGAAATTCGTAACGGGAATAAGAATGTTTTTATCGCAGCTGGCGGGCCTTTCGCGGACACCTGTACAAAAGAAGTCCTTGAAGGGCGTCTTTTTGACGCGGTTATACATGGCGAGGGTGAGACCGTCTTTCCTTCTTTGGTGTGTGCGATTGAAAACGGGAGTGATCTTTCGATAGTGAAAGGGTTAAGTTTTTACCAGAACGGAAATATTGTTCGAACTCAAAACCCTCTGTTTATTGAGGATTTGGATGCGCTGCCGTTCCCGGCGTATGATCTTTATCAGATGAATTTATATGGAGAGTATTCTGTGATGGCATCTCGGGGCTGTCCTTTCTATTGCGTTTTCTGCACCCGGGGCCCCGCAGAGACCAAGCATGTACGACATCTGAGCCCCGGTCGCGTTATCGATTGGATCGTTTATTTGATTTCAAACTATGGCTCTCGAGAGGTGCGGTTTATTGACAGCACTTTTACGCTTGATCAGCGTTGGGCCGAGGAGATATGTGACCGAATTATTTCGCGGAGATTGAGATTCCATTGGACCTGCCAAACACGGGCCGATTGTCTTTCGGGAGTATTATTGGAAAAGATGAAGAAGGCGGGCTGTACGATGGTCACTTTGGGTGCGGAAAGCGGGAATGATCAGATTCTAAACAGTTTAGAAAAGGGTTTTACGAGAGCTGACCTGAGAAATGCTGCAAGGCTATTCAAGGATTTCAGGGCCCCACAGCTTAATTTGAATTTTATTATAGGTCACCCATGGGATACCCGGGAGACGATTCTGGAAACCGTTGCCTTGGCGAAGGAGTTACGCAGGACTTGTAGCGCCAGGTATAAATTATTTCTATTGGTTCCTTTTCCGGGCACAGAATTGTGGAATAATGCTGACAAGTACGGGTTGAGGATCTCTAAGGATTGGGAAAAGTATTGCAAATATTCGTTTATGGGAAATTCCCATCTTGTTGAGGCAACCTATGGAACAAGAGAGTTTTCACGTGAAGAATTAACACGCCTATATCATGAGCTTGATAATCGTTGGTTTTCTTTAGTTGTGAGAATTGTAAAGAAAACTCAACAATTTATTCGTGAGAGAAATAATTTGATAAAAACAAAGAATTGAGAGAAGTGATGAGCTCTATCATAAGATTGATGAGTAAGGTGGCGTTTCATTTGTCGATGAATCATTATCACAAGACACTTAATCCGTCCCTTCCCCGGTATATACAAATCGAACACACTGTTCGCTGTAATCTGAATTGTCATATTTGCTGCAGGAAACATGTGATCAGCCCGAGTCAGAAACAAGATATGACATTAAGTGAAATAGAGAAGATTATGGATTTTTTTCCTGGTATTTCTGCGGTCAAGTTACAAGGCCTTGGAGAGCCTCTGATGCATCCACAGCTCGCAAGTATTCTGGAGAAGTTTAAAGCAAGATCTATAAAGACGCTTATCGTTTCTAATGGAACTTTACTAGAAGATTCTCAAATGCGGAAATTGGTGCTAGATAATGTTTTTGACATTGGGGTCAGTCTGGACGGTATTAGCAAAGATTCGGCTGAGATGATGCGCCCTGGTATTGATTGGGATTCTGTTACGCAGGGAATCGCGCAACTTGTTAGTGAGCGTCGTCGGAACAAGTCGAGGCTTATCATTGGTATTAACTTTGTTTTTACTTATAAGAATATGCGTGATTTAGAAAGGTTTGCGGAGTTTGCGATACGCATGGGGGTAGATTATGTTTGTGTGAAGGCTGTGGCTAACTGGGCCGCTCCAGCGGACGATTGGTATGCCAAAGCGAAAGAAGTGGTCGCTTTGACGAAGGACAAAAGGGCGGAAATGGATCGGCTTGCAATGAAATTATTCTTTGTGCTCATGAGTAAAGGGGTGGGCATGTTGTATAAGAATGACATCTCTCGTTTAGGACGATGCTGTTGGCCTTTCAATTCATTGTTCATTATGGTCAATGGAGATATCGCGCCCTGTTGCATAAGACGGAATTCTTTGGGTAATGTTTTCTCGGGTATGAAATTTGAGGAGATATGGAATTCCAACGCTTATTGTGAATTGAGGAGGGTACATTTGGATGCTGATACCACTTATGAAATTTGCGGCAAGTGCCCGGATTGATAGTTGAGTATTGGTGGTCGGTAGAAGGCCTGATATGGTTTGAGGAAATATTGAGGACGCTCTGTAAAGGACGCAGGCTAGGCTTAGGCATGCGAGGGGACGTTAAATTTTCGAGGACTGTAGTAGGGGCTGGATTATCGGTTTTCTATCGGGGGCTTAAGATTGCGTGTGTGTTTCAGAGATGCTTTTCTATAAAGAACATATATTTATCCTTTGGCCCTTTAAAATAGCGTGTCATTTTCTTCATGATCCAATAAGGAATGTTGCATCGCAAGTTTCCAAGGGAGTGTCGTTGTTATGAAGTTTTTTAATTCTTTTCCACTGGTATTTTGGGGCTATTGGACAGCGCTTCGGATTTCTTCGACGGTTCAGAAAATTTTCTTGGGAGATCGGGCTCTAGTTCCCTTACAGTGTATGATTGCTTTGACTAATCAATGCAATTGTCATTGTTCGATGTGTTTTTTCCTGCCTCCGACATCAAAGAAAGAACAATTAACGGCTCAAGAAGTTTCAGCTGTTCTGGCGCAGTTGCCCAGGGGATCAATTGTCACTTTGACAGGTGGGGAGCCGACCATTTCACCAGATTTTTGGCCAATTCTGGAGAATGCCGTCCAGAGGCATATGGTTCAGATTTTCACAAATGGGACTATTTGGGATGAGCGCATGATTGATCGTTTGATAGAGGCTGGTTCTTGTGTCATAAATTTTTCATTGGATGCTCCTTGTGCGGAGATTCATGATGCGCTTCGAGGGCATGGGGGAGCCTTTCAGAAAGTTGTTAGAACTATCGAGACAATTGATCATCTAAGGCGAATCAAGCATCGGGTTCGGCCTTTGATTGACGTAAATATGGTCCTTTTGCCTGAAACGGTTCCGTATTTATCAGAAATGGTGGATTTTTGTGCCCAGCGAAATGTCAATGCTTTATCGATGAGCCTCGACAAGCGATTGATTACGGATATGAAGGATTATTGTATGGATTTGGACTGCTTACACAGAGAGTTGATAAATTCAATAGAATTGGCAAAGAAGGCCCGGCTGCATTTAAGGCTTGGAAATAATTTTACGATAGAAGATGTGATGGCGTATTATTCCCGTTCACGAGTTCGCCTCGACAGCTCACCCGCTAGGGATATGTCCGGGTTTCAGTGTTTTGCACATTGGACAAAACTCGTTATTTTGTCAAACGGAGATGTGACGCAATGTAATAGTCTCGTTGGCAATATCAAGAAAGACAAGGTTATGGATATTTGGAACGGGATTAAGATGTGTGAAATGCGTGCTCGTGTTGTCAAGGGGAAGGCTTTGACCCAGGATTGTTTTAGATGTTGTTCTCTGTCGCGTTCCTGTTAAGTGTTTTCGAGAGGAAGAGGATGCTATTGAAAGCGGATATTTTATTTGCGCCTGAAGGGGAGAAGAAACGGGCGCTATTGGTGTTTTTATGGATCGCTTATGCGTTAATCACAGCGCTTCTTATTTCCAATCATGCTCCTTGGCAAGATGAGGCTCTGGCATGGCTGATTGCGAGAGAAGTTGGATGGTTTAATATCTATATGGAAGCGGGGGGTAATGTATCCCCTAGTTTATGGTATTACATCTTGGCGGTCCCTGCCAAGTTGGGTTTTCCTTATGAGAGTATGCAGGTTGTCCATTGGATGGGGGCGTGTTGCGCAGCAGGCATTTTTCTTTTTAGGGCGCCTTTTTCGATCTTATTCAAAGCGCTTTTTATTTTTTCTTTTTATATTGCCTATGAACATGCGGCGATTGCCCGTGTTTATATGCCCACGCTTTTATTGATGTGGGGCGTATGCTCGTGTTATGCGAAGCGATATCAACGGCCAATTCTTTATGGGGTTCTTGTCGCATTATTAGCGCATACTAGTTTCTTTGGGATTCTTATTGCTATATTTCTTTTGATAGATTTTCTTTTCTATCGGGAAGGCGCGCTGATACGTGAACAATCGTGGGCAGTCGTTGTTATGTCCTTGGCTATACTGCTTAGCGTGCTTGGGTTTGCTCTGGATAAGTTTTCTTGGTCTACATATGTTCATCCGATTTACTTCTTTCATCCAGAGACGATACGTGACGTGTTCTATTTTTCATATTTTGCCCCACATTCGGAGCATTTTTTCCCCCTAGGGATTAAGTCTTTGTTGTGGCGGGTTGGGCCTTGGTTGGGTGTGTTGTACGGAGTTCTGACCCTTTGGCTTCTTAAAAGATGGAGAGCTTATGGTTTCATGAGTTTCCTTATTTTAAGCTGGCTAGTTATTATTTATTTCTCTGTTTTCAAATATGTTTGGCCAGGTCCGAGGCATTACAGTTTTTGTCTTATGTTCACAGTTATGTTTTTGTGGCTTGGGAAGGTGAGGTATCAGGCAGAAAAGACAAGGATAGAAGATTTTATTGGCATTCTATTTCTAGGTTCATTTGCTTTGGGCGTCTTGGGGACAGTAGCGCAAGGTTATCGCGATTTTCAGTTACCATACTCCGGTAGCAAAAGGATGGCTGAGTATTTAATTGGTCATAAATTAGATGATAATGTTTTTATAGGCCACGCTCCGGTGGTTACGGCATGTATTTTGCCATATATGCCGAAGGCGTCTTTGTGGGATCCTAGAAAGATGAAAGGTGTTCGGTATATTCATTTTGATGCGTTGACAACGGAGAGACAGGGGGATGCTGAGGTTCTTTCACTTGTGGATGATCATTTTGTTTCTTCTGGAAAGGTATATTTGATATCTAGGGAACCCGTGTCTCAAGTGGCGCTCAAAAGATTGAGATTGGTTTATAGTACAGAGGGATACAAAGATTCGCTCTGGTTGTATGTTATTAAGGGGGCTGGGAGCGGCAAAGCTCCCAATTAGTGTTGTGATGTTAAGAAGGATTGGCGCGGTCTATTTCATTTCGATGGGTGTTTGATAAAGGAGTTTCTTGAGAGATGTGCTTGGTGGCTAGCGGGTTGGGTAGAGTTTTTATTTTGGTTCTCTGTTTTATTGTGGGAGCATCTCATAGGCGTAGTTTTTAGCATTTTATGACAGGAATGCTTCTGTCGTAAAGACAGAATGTCTGGGGAGAAAGAGGATGTTGTTGAAGACATATATCTTATTCGCGCCTGGCGGAGAAAAGAATAAGGCGCTGCTCGTATTTTTGTGGATTGCTTATGCTTTAGTGACAGCGTCGTTGACTTCCAGCCATGTTCCTTGGAGGGATGAGGCGTACCAGTGGCTGATCGCGAGAGAAGTCGGATGGTTTGATATTTATTGGGAAGCGGGACGCAATGTTTCACCAAGTTTGTGGTATTACATTTTGGCGATTCCAGCGAAGTTAGGATTTCCTTATTGGACTATGCAGTTTTTGCATTGGTTGGTGGCGTGTTTTGCCGCATGGATATTTCTGTTTAAGGCGCCGTTTTCAACTTTGTTCAAGGCGGCTTTTATCTTTTCTTATTATATTGCTTATGAACATGCGGCCATTGCTCGTGTTTATATGCCCACACTCTTAATGATGTGGGGTGTATGTTCATTTTATGCGCAGCGCTATCAGCGGCCAGTTTTTTATGGGGTTCTTGTCGCATTATTAGCACATACGAGTTTCTTTGGAATTCTTCTTGCTACATTCTTTGCGTTAGATTTTATTCTATCTCGAGGACGCCCGCAGACACGTATACAATTGGGGGCCATGGTTATTATGTTCGCGGCTATCTTTTTGGGAGTGTTTGGTATTGTTCCTAATAAAGAAGCTTTATATTATTGCAGCGCTGTAATTGATTTTGTTAATTGGGCGAAGCTGAAAGATGTATTTTATTATAGTTATTTTACTCTCAATTGGGACCATTTCTTCCCTCAAGGGATAAAATCTCTGCTGTGGTTGATCGGCCCATGGGCGGGTGTGTTGTATGGAGTTCTGACCCTTTGGCTTCTAAGAAGATGGAGGGCTTATGGGTTGTTGATTTTCTTTGTTTTAAGCTGGTTGGTTATTGCTTATTTTGCTGTCTTTAAATATGCTTGGTCAAGTCCGAGGCATTATAGTTTTTGTTTGATGAATACAATCATGATTTTATGGTTGGGGAAGACGAGGTATCGAGAGACAAAGACAATGCCTGAATTCTTGATTGGAATTTTATTGTTGGGATCACTCTTATTAGGAATTTTGGGAACACTGAATCAAGGATATCTTGATCGCCAGCGGCCATATTCTGGCAGCAAGGGCATGGCAGAATATTTAATAGATCATAAATTAGATAGAAAAACTTTTGTGGCTCAAAACAGGCTACTTGTAGTTTCTATTCTGCCCTATATGCCGAGGGCTTCTTTATGGGACCCTGTGACTTTAAAGACTGTCCGCCATAATATTTTTCGCGGTTTTTCAGAGAAAATTCCTAAGGTTGGGAAGATATTGTC
>JADGCU010000025.1:5262-25444 GCA_015228785.1 Candidatus Omnitrophota bacterium | reverse complement strand
ATTATTGAGCCGTTTTTGTGTGATGCGAATGTGGAAGATATTGTCATCCATGGCCTGAAGCCTATTTATCTTCATCATTCTGAGAAAGGTTTTATAGGGACGGATGTGAAATTTGCGCATCCTCGTGAACTGGACCTTTTTATCAAGAAACTTATGGTCTTTGGTGGGCGGGAACATATGAAGCGGGTTGTGGACCTTGAGCTGGCAGACCTCGGGGGGCGCGCTAATATTATTACGTCTCCTTTTGGTGCGCAGATTACGATCACGAAGGCCAAGACAGAGCCTTTAAGCGTCATTGATCTTATTGAACGTAAAAGCATGAGCTATGAGGTCGCGGCCCAGCTGTGGCTTTATATTGATGGCATGTCAGTCAGGCCCGCAAATCTTCTTATCGCAGGAGGGCCGGGAACCGGGAAAACGACTCTCCTTAACTCTTTGTTCAGTTTCTTTCCTGAAAAAGATCACCTTGTTATTATTGAGGACACTCTCGAACTTAATACGTTGGCGATGAGCGGTGTTTCACGGCTGGAAAGCGACGAGGACCTGTCCTTGGCGGATCTTATCAAGAATAGCCTACGTATGCGTCCTGAACGTATCATTGTTGGTGAGGTCAGAGGTGTTGAGGCCCGCGATATGATGACTGCGATGAACGTGGGCAAATATTGCATGTGCACCATTCATGCGCTTACATCCCGTGAAGCTATCATTCGTCTTCAAAGCGATCCTATGAATCTCCCTGCTCAGCTGGTCAATCTGATCGATGCCTTTGTTGTGCTGCGTCGGTTTCATGTGGGAAGCCAGGTCTTTCGCGTCGTTGATGAGGTGGCTGAAACGGGGGGCATGGAGCAGACAAAAATTCTTCTTTCTCCTGTGTATAAATATAATTACGAAAAACATCTTTTTTCCATGTTATCACCAAGTACGATCTATCGTGACAAGCTCGCGCGCGAATTAGGAATTACGCCACGCGATATTATTAACGAAACAATTCTCAGGGCCGTGACCCTCAAGCAGGTCCATGCCCGGGGAGTTCATACCTTGCTTGATGTCACAGCGTTTTGTCGTGCCTATCGAGATGACCCTACGGCAGCCATGAAGAGTCTAGGGCTTGACCGTAAGAGCCTTTTGAAAGAGGCTGCGCGGCTGTAGGGTTTTGTCCGGGTCTTCAGAATTCTTTCGTGTCCAAGTCGGGTATGTTACTTAAAAGAATGCTATACTTAACTTAGAAGCGGGGGAGAAAGATCGTTTATGAAGGTCAAGATCTCATCTCAATCCGCTTTTTTCTTTCCCAAGGTTATTGCCCAGAGGTTGGGTTCCCGTTCGGGGTTCACCCTCGTTGAGGTTATGGTTTCTGTCGGGATTCTCGGTTTTATCCTTTCGGCCATGCTTCTCCTTTTTATCAATGGCATTGCTCTTAATGCGGTCAGCCGTAATCTTACGGTGGCTTTGTCACATACTCAGTATGTTCTGGAAGATATCCGCAACGCGGCATTCAGCAATGTTCCCGCGTTGATAGATTCATCAAGCTGGAATTGGGATACGACAACGGCGAATGCCAGGGTATCCAACGCCTTAAAGAATGAGTTGATCAATGTGAGCTGTCTTGATAGTGGAGGCGTTCAGATTGCGTGTGCCACGTCAAGCATTCCGCTAACGGTAATGGTTACTGTCTCCTGGACTGAGTCCGCGGGGCGTCCTCGGTCGGTTGAAATAACAACCAAGATGGGGGGCTCATGAGGAGACCTCTCTCCATGACAAGATCCGGAATAAACACGCGCGGCGGGTACACTTTGCCCGAACTTTTGGTAAGCGTGTCGATCTTTACACTCCTCATTTTTGGATTGTCCGGTATTATGCAGACCGGAACAGCTGTCTATTTCCAGGATAGCACGCTCCTGGACCTGCAGCAGCAGGCCCGCAATGGTATGGACCGGATCGTGCGGGAGGTTAGACAGAGCAATTCAAGCGCCATCACGGTGATTGATGCGCAGAGTGACCGGATCCAGTTTTCTACGCCCACCAAGGCAAATATTCAGATCTATCGAAATGGCAATTTACTCGTTCGGGAATATCCTTTAGGGACGGCTCCTCAAACCCTGGCTACTGACATTACCTATCTCAAGTTCACGAAATCAGGCGTTCAGCTGTTTTTGGATATCAGGGCCGAGAGGACGGCGTATCAAAAAACTTTTTCATTTCCTTTGCGGGAGGAGATCAAGTTGCGCAATGAACAATGAGGGGGCGGTTCTGGTGAGACGGAAAGCAGGATAAACATATGAGTATCATGAGATGTAATTTACTGAACAGAAGAGGCGCCAGTAACAAAGGGGTGGCGCTCGTGATGACGCTTTTTGCTTTGGTCATGACAACGAGCTTCGGAGCGCTTATCAGTTTGCGCGGCATCAATGAGTCTGTGCTGGCCCAGCGACAGCTTTATCAGACTAAAGCGTTCTGGGCTGCCGATGCCGGGGTTCAGCATGCGATGTGGGAGGTGCGGACCCGTAACTGTGTGGACATTGCGGGCTGTAGCTCTTGTGCGAACTGCGGGGGTGGCGAGCTGAGCACGACTATTCCTGGTGCTGAATTCACGGTCAATGTGCAAAGCGGGGTTACGACTATGGTTTCTCATGGCTATTCGCCGTCAATGGCCGACCCTAAAGCACAAAGAAACATTCAGTTTTCGATCGCTACTTCGTCGATCTTCTTATATGCGGCATTTGCCAAGGAAGAGATGACCATATCCAATAATGCTCTTATTGACAGCTATAATTCGGCCAAGTTACAGGCGGACGGAACTGAGTGCCGATACGGAGCCGTATGTGCGGATGGCACAGTAAATACAGGAACAAACGGAAATATTGGAACCAACGGCAGCACGATCGGGATCATCGATATTGGGAACAACGCGCAGATCAAGGGGAATGTGGGCACAGGCGTGGGGGGGACCGTGACAGGTGATCTCTCAGGAATTACAGGGTCGATCACACACACGAGTAACGTGCAACTGACGTCCGTAACCGTACCTTCCTTTTTGACCTCCCTGGCGGACGGTGGGGTTTATACTATTGAAGGCGTAAAGATAATCGCAGGAGGGAATTATCGCTATCAGTCGTTAACAGCTGGCAATAACGGCGATCTTCTTTTCTGGGGCAATACATGGATGTACCTGACTTCGACAGCAGCTTTTGTTGCTTCGAATAATTTTAATTTATCCATCGGGAAAGTTTTTACATGCCCGACAGCGAATACCATTACCGTTCCTGCTACTGCCCCGACGACGTATGGGCTCTCGGTCAATGATGTCATCTATCTCAATTCGACCGGGACAATGCCGACCGGACTTACGGCAGGCACAAAATATTATGTCAAGACGATCCCCTCTGCTACAACATTGACGGTTTCTTTGACGGCCGGGGGATCAGCCGTGGGCATTACGGCAGGGTCAGGTTCGGGAACTCACTCAATGAGAGTGGTCAAGGACCGGACTTTTACCTGTACGTCATCGAATACATTGACCACGACAGCTGCTCATGGGCTTTTAGTAAATGATGTTATAACGGTTTCATCGACCGGGACATTGCCGACCGGACTTGCTGCAGGAACGACATATTATGTTGCGACGGTTCCCTCTACCACAACACTGACGCTTACCTTATCTCCTGGACAATCGACCGTATCGATCGCCGCGGGAACCGGATCGGGAACGCACACATTGCAGGCGGATAATATGGCCAAGCTTATACTTTATGTTGATGGCGTGCTTGATATCAATAATAACGTTGCGCTCAACAATGCCGGGGGACGGCCTCAGGATTTTCAGGTTTACAGTACGTACTCAGGCCTCGGGCCAGAGATGGTGGCTAATAATACTTTTCATTCTGATAGCATATGGTCAAAAACAGCAGGTTGGAGGATTGATCATGATGATTCAAGCTACGCTGAGAAATATGCTGATGGAGTGACAACGCTTTCGGAAGATGCTGTCAGTATGATTTCAGCTCCTGTTAGTGGTACGAATTATCAATTCTCTTATCTTGTTGTCTGGCAGGATACGGCAACATATCATTTTACCTGCCAGACGACAAATACAATAACAACTTCCAGCGCCCATGGGTTCTCGGTTGGTGATAAGCTGACAGTTTCTTCGACCGGGATATTGCCGACCGGGCTTGCGGCCAATACGACATATTTTGTTAAGACGGTTCCAACGAGCACGACAATGACAGTTTCAACGACTTCCGGAGGGTCGGTCGTGGCGATCACGGCAGGCACAGGATCGGGGACGCATACGGTGATCCCGAAGTCTTTTTTCTCAACCACGGTGGGAGGAAAGGCCGGTATTGTTAGGGATAAGACGGATCCTGTGACCCTCGATTGTACGCCGGATTATGAGGGCGCCTGTTGGAAGTATAGTGAGCAGATCACAGCGAGTAATTCGACGGGAGTGATATTCACTCCGTCAAGACAGTCACGCTTTATTCTCGATAATGTATCGTTAAGGGAAATATCCACGGCCGCGGGTGTTTCTGTCAAGAATAATGCCAATGCTATCCTCACGGTTTATGCCCCGGATACGACCGTTGATATTAATAATAATGGCCAAGTTTTAGGCGCTGTTGTGGGGAAATCGGTAGCGATCTCCAATAATACCGCTGTCCATTATGATGATACGCTCAAGGATATTTCAACTCCCTATGGAGCCGTGAGTGTGCAGAATTGGCAAGAAATATAAACTTTTTTGAGAGACTTTCGAAAAAGAAAACTAAAGATTCTCAGAATGTCTAAGCGGCAGTTTGTCTTTTGTTATTGCCAAGAGGATTTTCATCTTTTCTGAAGAATCAGCGATTGTCGGAAGCATTCTGAATATTGCTCAAATCAAGCAGATATCCAGATGCTCCTGTGCTGAATGTTTGATCAAGCAGTTTGCCTCCCGCTCCGATCAGGTAGTTAATACAAAACTTATCGATCCCTTGATTATTCTTGGAATTAGTATGGGAAAAAGTTATCCATACGCGCTTTTTCTTCGGCAGATTGTTTAGGCTGTTTTTTGTGATCTCCTGATCAAGTCCCGTATTTATATAACTTTTCCATTCTAAGTGAGACAGGCTGAAGGAAGGTGCATAATATTGGAAAGCAACTTTTGTTAAGTTGGACATGCAGATGATATCGTTTGCTTGGCGATGACCCCGAATGTATGAAAGAATAGGCTTTATGTTTTCAATTTGTTTTGGATTGATAAAGTTTTTTCCAGATGATTCCAAAGAAGCGGAAAATAAGATGCAGATCAATGCCATTGCAGCAATTCTCCCCAGTCTTCCCTTCCATAAAGAAAGAGTCTTTAAGCCATTGAGGATCAATAATAAAAAGAGCGGAACGAGAAATAGGGCCAGTCTGTCTTTGCAGGAATAGACATGGAATCCGGAGGCCAGAAAGGTTAGGGCGATTGGCATTATAAGAAAGAAAAATTTCTTTTTATCCTCTTTAAAGAATGAGACCCCTCCTGCAACGAAAAGGAGTGCCCCTACTGCAAGTAAGGGTTTGGGAAGTCCGACAGGGTAAGACAGGATATTGCTAAATACGGCAATCCAGTTTTTGATATCTGAAAATGAAACATACCCATCCTGCCAATAAGATTCCGTTCCTTTATGGTGCGCGATATTTTGCAGGGTGATAAAGTAGAGAAAAGAATAGCTGATTATCCAAAAACAAGAGGTTACGCAGATCTTTAGAATTTTGTTGTGATCTTTTCTGACAAGGGCATCTATAAAAAGTGTTGCAGCAATGCCTGACAGCACAAAGAGCGCGGGAAATGAGAACCAGAGCAGGCATGCGCCCCCAAGGCCGATCAGGAATGTTTTACTCCATCCCAGTTCTTTTGATAGAGATCGGGGGATGATGGTTAAGGAAAGCAATGTTATGAAAACATCGCAACTGTATGGCTTCACTTCGGATGAGTAATAGACCAGGGCGGGGGTGATCGCGAAAGCAAAAAGAGCCAGAAGGGAAAACTCTTTCTTGAGATAGTTTCGGGCAACAGAAGAAAAAGTCCCCAGGGACAGTAGTCCGCAGAGCAGGGGGAACAGTCGAAGAGCGTATTCACTGGTCCCAAAAAGGAAGACGGATAATTTTTCTATAATCAGGAAACCAATTGGGGAAGCCTGTTGATAGTATGGTAATGGTTGCGATAGAAAATCACGAACAGAAAGCGCGATGATATTCTTGGAAAGAGCGGCTTCATCAAGCCAGAGGGGGCGGTTAACTAGGTATTGCCTTAAGTATAAAACAGCGCCACAGGTAATAATAATCCATAGTAATTTCTCAGGGCGGGGACAGTCGAGAGTGTTCGAGAGGAAGTGTTTTTTGGGAAAATTCAAAGATTTTATCCTCGTTTCTGGCCAATAAGACAATGAGCTTATTTTTTGTCATATCTTTATTCTTTACACATAAGAAAAACCATCTTTATTTCAGGAAGATGGTTTTTTGGTTTTGGGAAAGAAAAAACGGAGAGGCAGGGATTCGAACCCTGGGACCCGATTTCTCAGGTCAACTTCTTAGCAGGAAGCTCCAATCGGCCACTCTGGCACCTCTCCAAAATTTCCTCCGGAAATTTTGGTGACATCGAGAAACCACGGCGCTCCTACAGGGCGATGGGCGGATCGATGTTCCATATTTCCAGTTAAGACTTGCGTCTCTTCTTTTGAAAGAACTCGCTCATGAGTGCCCCGCATTCTTCCGCGAGGAGAGGTCCTTCGACCTCGATATGATGATTGAGCGTTTTGTGTCTTGCGATATCAATGACCGAACCACAGGCTCCGGTTTTAGGATCAGGTGCGCCAAAAAATATTTTTTTGATCCGTGCGAGTACTAAAGCACCGGTGCACATCGAACAGGGCTCGATTGTAACATACATCACGCAATCCTGCAACCATTTGGCCCCTAAAAAATTTGTCGCCTGGGTGATGGCAATCATTTCGGCATGGGCCGTGGGATCTTTTAAAAGTTCGATCTGATTGTGGGCGCGGGCAATGATCTCTCGTCCCGAGACAATAATGGCGCCTATAGGCACTTCGTCCGCTGCGGCTGCACGATGCGCCAGTTTCATGGATTCCCGAATCATGCTGTCGTGAAATTTTGTGTCATTAATAGAAGATAGCATGGCTTACCAAAACTTAAGGTAATTAAAAGTTGTGACTTGTTGTAAGAATTCTTTAAACTCAAATATTTCGATAATATTGGAATAGGAATCTTTCCAGGACTTTATTCTCATAACGCTTTTCTCTGATGACGCATCTACCCACGGAAATCTTCTTAAAAGATCGTTTTTTCTTGTTTCATCCCAGGAAATGATTACCCAGTGGCTTGAAAAGATTAAATTGCTTGAAGCCATATTGTAAGCAGCCAGAGGAAAGGCGTTTAGAGATCGAGCCACGCGACAGGCTAATGTTGTTAGGTCTATGTAGTCATTAGACGTGTGGATCACTAATAATCCGTTTGGCGTCAGGTGATTCTTATACTCCCGAAAGGCCTCTTCTGTCAACAAATGTGCGGGAACAGAGTCGCCGCTAAAGGCATCGATGATCAAAAGATCGTATACGTTTGTGGATCGTGAAAGTTCAATGCGGGCGTCTCCGATGATACATTGAACATTCGCAGCAGAGTCTTTCAGAAAGAAGAAGTGGTCTTTGGCGATCGAATAGATATCGGGATCAAGTTCATAATAATCGATAGACTGGCCTGGTTTTCCATAAGCCGCGACAGTTCCTGTGCCCAGTCCAATGACACCGATCTTTTTAGGATGGAATTGAGTGTCGAGCAGGATTCTTCCGATCGCGGTCTCGCCATGATAATACGAAACAGGGGTGTTTCGTTCTGCGGGGTCTATGATTTGCCGACCGTGGACAATGCGGCCATTAAAAAGGGTTGCTATTCCATGCGATACTTTGACTGTGTACATTCCATAATAGTTTCTTTGGGTATGGATATTTGTATTGTCTGCAAGAAGGTATATACAGGGCCAGAGGACCATCGCAGTTATAAAAACACAAGAAATGAATCCTGGAAAGGCTCTTAATCCGGAAAAAACAGCTCCAAACAGGATAAGGAGGGCGAAGAAGTTAAACGCAGTATATTTAGGAAAGTAGAAAGGGAAGAGAAAGATAACAATCCCTAGAACGAGTAGAAGACAGGAGGCGACGATTGTTTTACGTAATCCTATGTTTGTTGTTGTGTATTTAAAGACGGCAATGGCTACGAGTGAAATTCCCAACAGGTATTCTTGAGCTAGAGGGAAGATTAATGGGGCGATCCATGTGACTAAGATCCCTCCCAGGCATCCTCCTAAGGAGATGATGAGATAAAATGTGGTCAGGTCTTGATTGCCCTGGGGGCGGGACATATAAAGCTCGTATTGACAACATAAGCAAACAAGAAAAAGAAGAATGAGGATCATGGAAAAAAGGATCATCAGGGGGAAATAGGTTTGTTGGATCAAAAAGAAGACGAAAAAACATGCGCCGAGAATTAGGTGCATGTTTTTCCGGATCCACAAAGGACAAAAGGGGCGCGTGTTAAAAGTCAGGATAAAAGAGAGCAGATAGATGGCCAGAGGGCCGATCCACAAGAGCGGGCACGGCGTGATCTCATAGGTGATGACATTTGTTACAGATAGAAACATAACTGATGCTGCAACAGCAAGAAGAAACCATCGGATCATGGTTTGGTGATGTATTGGCAAGGCGTTTTTGGTGACGGGGAAATCAGATGGCGATGGGGGAACGTTTTTCGGGGATATTTTGATGAGAAAGAATGCGATAAGGTAGATGGCGATGAGAGCCAGATACCCTATGCGCCATAACATTATTTGTGTATTAACATCCAGAAAATACTCGACAAGGAATGGGTAGGTTAAGAGTCCGATCAGGGATCCGGTATTAGAGACGGCGTAAAGGGTGTACGGGTTACGCTTTTCATAAAGATCGCTCGATGCTAACCAGCTTTGTGTTGAGAGACTGATCGTTGAAAGGACAAAGAAAACAGGGCCAATGCTGAAGATGAGCAGAGAAAAGATATCAAGAACCATTGGCCAGTTATGATGTGGCTGGATTCCGGGCAGGTTTCTGCCTGGAAAGAAAAGAAGCGGGAGCAGGATGAGTCCAAGATACCAAAGGTGATAGCTTTTAAAGCCCTTGGCTTTGATTAAGGCGTGAACGTATATATATCCTGAGAGTAAGGCGAATTGGAAGAAAACAACACACGCGCCCCAGACCAGGTAGCTTCCGCCAAAGGAGGGGAGAAGGATCTTGGCAATGATCAATTCAATTTGGAATAATAGAAAAGCGGCCAGGAAGTTGACCGCATATAGCAGATGAATCTTTTTCAAAATATCCTCACGTGTAGAGCTCGGTAACTATCGCTAACAAAAAACCCTGCCCCGCAATAGGCGGAGCAGGGTAGGAAAAACGCGCCTGAGAGGGCTCGAACCCCTAACCTTCTGATCCGTAGTCAGAAGCTCTATCCAATTGAGCTACAGGCGCATAATCAAAATAACGTTGGCATGTCAGTATCTTTTGTCGTGTTATTAGAAATGATGGACAGCCAAAATTGAAAGAACGAGTCAAAACGTTTTTAAATTCTACATGCTTTTGTGAAGAACGCAAGCAGGAATTTGTTAGGAAGTATTGCGGATAAAAGGGTTGAAAGAGTGGAGGGACGATACTATAATCAGTCACATTTAAATATGCTTAATAATAAAATAAAGAAAATTGTTCGTAATGCGTTGCGTGAGGATATTGGCACGGGGGACGTGACAACTGGCCTTGCTGTTCCTGCTCAATTGCGGGCTAACGCCGTTATCCTTTTTAAGGAAAAGGCTGTGGTCGCTGGCCTTGAATTTGCCCAAGAAGCATTTAGGGCTCTTGACCCTCATTGCTGTTTTGAGATGAAACATAAAGATGGGGATATGGTTCTAGCGGGAACAACAGTTCTTGGAGTGAAAGGTAAGGCGCGTGCGATCTTGACCGCGGAACGTGTTGCCTTGAATTTCTTGAGTTATCTTTCTTCAATATCAACCGAGACCCGTCGCTATTGTGATGCCATTAAGCCGGTTAAAGCGGACATTTTAGATACGCGGAAGACAACTCCTGGGATGCGGGAGCTTGAGCGTTATGTTGTTAGAACTGGAGGAGGCGCTAATCATCGTTTTGACTTGGGGGAGATGGTCCTTTTGAAGGATAATCATCGTGCGATGAATAGATTTGGGAGCCTTGCTGAAATGGTGGAAGATATTCGTCGCAGGACCCACAAGCCTATTGAGGTGGAGGTAGATACGATTAATGAGCTGGAGGATGTTCTTCGCGCTAATCCGGATATGATTTTGTTGGATAATATGTCTCTTGCTCAACTGCGGCGAGCGGTCAAGATCGTTCATCAATTGCCCCGTTCAAGGAGACCGCTTCTCGAGGCTTCCGGGGGCGTGACTTTAAAGACGGTGAGGGCCATTGCCAAGACGGGAGTAGATCGTATTTCTGTGGGTGCTTTGACTCATTCCCGTCGAGCAGTAGATGTTTCTTTGGAGATGATCTCATGAATAGGGTATGGATATGTTCAATGGTGTTCCTGGGGTCTTTTTTTACATCTTGGGCGCTTGCGCAAACACCTCAGGCGGTTGATGCGGCGGTGACCCAAGAAGAGAAGATTGCCACAGTGGAGAGTGGTTTTGATAATGTGATCTTTGATGACAATATGCTTATCAATGGGTATGCGACCAAGATCGCTGCGGCTCAGAAAGATTTTCTTTTGTCTGCGATTAATGATGACGGCCTTGCGGCCTATCGCAAGGCAGCTGCCGTCCGTGTATTCCGTCAGAAGTTTGCTGGCCAGATCGTTACAAAGGAGCGAGCTATTATTGAACGGGTTTTGTTGCGGCAACTGGAACGGGCTGTGTCCGCGTTTGTTCAGGTTGAGATCATGCATACATTGCTTGTGATGGACCGCTACCGTTATTTTGATGGTATGGTGCCGGCATTGATCCAGAAAATGGATCATTACGATGATGCGGTGAGTGATTTGGCTTATAAGAGTGTTGTGAGTGTTAATGGTGACGGGAATCAGCGTTCGCGTGAGGCCAGGATTGTTTTTAATACGTTACGGAAGATGTTTTTCCTGACACGTAAGAAACTTGGGGATGTGGCTACAGACTCGCGGTTGCGCAACAAGATTGATCTTATGCGTTGGTCGATCAAGGTTCTGGGAACCGATCAATTAAAAGATTTGCCTAAAGAAGTCATAGGCCTCATGTAAGGGGTGTGGTTTTGTCGGTTTCTGTTCAAAACCATTCATCATTGCGTTCTGCCATAGGTTTCGCTTCTGTCGCTGCGATAGGATGCACCCTCTGGTTCTTTTTTTCTTTTCCTCAGCTTACAACTCTTCATCTCTCTATCCAACGGGAAGAAGCCTTACGTTTGGCCGCTTCTTATCTTAAAGATCAGTCTGGTGTTGATCCTGCGCTTTATCAGACAGCTGTTGTTTTTTCTCAGGATGATGAAGCAGATCGCTATTTACAAAAGGCTCTGGGCGCTCGTGCAGGGGAGTTTTTCAGTTCATACGATTATGAATTCTCTCGTTGGGCTGTTCGGTTTTTCCGGCAGGGAGAGAAAGAAGAATACTATCTGCTTCTTGGTGCCGGAGATGGTCGTGTCCTTCGATATCTCCATACGATCGATGATAATGCCGCACGGCAGGACACAAATGTGAATGATGCCAGGGCCTTGGCAGAACGCGTGCTTTCCGGGGATCCGCGAGTGGATCTTTTGCGATATGAGCTCAAAGATGTTGCGACCACACGGCTGGATCACCGAACAGACTACACATTTTCCTGGAAACATCGGGACGTCGATATTCCCTGGACTGTGGGTAAAAAGGACGGGACGGCCAAACTCATGCTTGAGGCGGTTGTCTCTGGAGGGGAGGTCCTCTCTTACCATCGTGCGCATTTTGTTGTCCCCGATGGGTTCACTCGCTATTTGGACAGGGAGACCGAGGCGGGGCGTCTTTTGTCGTTACTTTTCTTCATCATTTATTTTGTGATCCTTCTCAGTGCTATTTATCAAGCCGTACGCTATCTACACCATTTGGCTATCCGCGAGGCGCGACCTTTTCTAAATTGGATGTCCACGGGATTCTTTGTTCTTATGGTTTTAGGTGTCGGGAATCTTTTTGAGACGTTTGTTATGGAATATCCGACCTCGCAATTGCTGTGGCCTTTTTTGTCACGTACGCTTTTACAGGTCTTGATGCCGATCTTTTTTATTACGGTCGGGCTTTTGCTTGTAGCTATTGGCGGCGAATGTTTGCGGCAACGATCTTCAGAGTCTGGCAAAAAGGATGGATTTCTTTATTATATCCGGTCGTCATTTTTTAGCCGGGATATCCTTCGTCGTGTTGGTATTGGCTACGCCGTGGGATCTCTGTTGCTGGGGGTTCAGGCTGCGATCCTGGTTTTTGGGCAAAAGACCGTAGGGGTTTGGTCGGAAAGCTATTGGATCACGCAGTTCTCCAGCGCTTATGTTCCCGCATTGGCCGCGCTTGTTTTATCTATTAAAGCAAGTCTTACAGAGGAGGTGACGTATCGGGCTTATGTGATCCCTCAGCTGAAGGCGTGGACAGGAAATTGGGTTGTTGCTGTTATTGTTTCAGCGCTCGTTTGGGGACTTGGTCATGCGGGCTATTTGATCTTTCCAACGTGGTTTCGGTGTGTTGAAATGACAGTTCTTGGTGTTATTTTGGCCATTACCTATATTCGCTGGGGGCTTGTTTCGGTCATTGTGGCTCATTACTTTTTTGACGTCTTCTGGTCGAGCGCGGGATGTCTTTGGGGGCAGGTCCGGCCACTTTATTTCTATAGCTCTCTGGGAATTGTTTTGCTGCCATTTATTTGGGGCGTTGTGTCGTTCTGGATTAATGGTACAGAGAAGGAGCGGCTTTTTACTCTTCGTCTTAACCGCAAGGAGACTTTTAATGCGGATATCTTGAGAGCTTTTGTGCGTGAAAAACTTCTTGAAGGAGAGGGGCTGGACTCGCTTAGGCAGGCATGTCTGAACAATGGGTGGGATCCGGCGATTGTTCAGGATGTTTTTTCGAAAGAAATCGCAAAGAAGGCTTGAGCCTAAAAAAACTCTTCGCGCCTTGACCAAAGACTTAAATCCGTCTATATTAATGACGTTATTTTCCGAGGAGAGTGCTGTGAAGACGGTCTTTTATTCCATTCTTTTTTGTTTATTGTTTTGCGGGTGTAGTGTGTATCGGATCGATTCTGTGGATACAACTCTTGATTTTTATCCCCCTAAGGATTCGGATGAGAAAGTTGTTTATCTGGAAAAGATTGAGAAGCCTTTTGATATCATTGGTGTGGTGATGGTGACAACGGAGCGGACGCATTCTTTTGATGAAATTCTCGTGAAGATGAAACACGAGGCCGCTGTTTTGGGAGGGGATGCGATTACGGACCTTAAGACAGATGCGGCGGGAGCTTGGGGATCTTTGACGCCGGCGAAATTATTTAAAAACGCCTACATTCATGCTAGATATTCGGCAAAGGTTGTTGTTCTCAAATAAACCATGATAATCGTCATTATATTTCTTTTCTTTATTGTACTAGGATTGGCAGCTTTCTTTTTCTTTCTGATGAAAGAATTGAAGGGGCAGTCTCGGGTTGGGGAGCCATCTCTTGCTAAAAATGAAAGGCCGACACTCTTTGGAGCAGCGGGTTTGAGTTCTGGGGAAGAAACTATAAAAAATACGACAGTTTCTGTTTTTAAGAATGGCACTGAGAGTGTTAAAGAAGACATGGTTGATAAGCTGACCCAGAAATGTCTTAAGCTGGAGCAGCTTTTGGATGAAAAGAATCATACTCTTGCCAGGCTTGAGGGGGAGGTTCAAAGCGAGCAATCACATCGGAGGGAGTTCGAGAGCCTTAAGGACATTCTTTTGCGTCAGATTGAGGACGTGAAAGCGCAGAACAGGAAGCTTAAGGATGATTTAGCAAAGGTTTTGCAGGCGCGATTACAGCCGCTGGATAAAGTCGCGGGTGAGGAGTCTGATGTTCAGCAACGGGAGGCCAGTGTTGTCGAGGCCTCTGCCCCTGCTTCAAAGACAATGGATCTTTCCTCCTCACGGTTGGTTGACATATTTGAACTTAAAAACAAAAGGTAATCGGGAGGCGTATATGAAGTTATGGAGTGTTGTTGTGGGAGTCGTGGTCATGGGTTCGGTTATGACGGCTGGGTATTTACGTGCAGAAACGGAAGGGAAAATCATGGGGAATGTCATTTTTGAGACGACGCAGGGTGAGGTTGAGATCGCGCTTTTGGATGCGACAGCTCCTAAAGCATGCGAAAATTTCCGGGGGCTCGTTAAGAAGGGATATTACGACGGGCTGATCTTTCATCGTGTTATTAAGAATTTTATGGTCCAGGGTGGGGATCCGACAGGAACTGGTCGGGGTGGAGAGAGCTTGTGGGGCGGAACCTTTGATGATGAATTTAGTCCCAATGTGAAGTTTGATAAGATGGGACTTTTAGCGATGGCCAATCGCGGGCCAGGAACCAATGGCAGTCAGTTTTTTATTACAACGGTGCCAACGCCATGGTTGACAGGAAAACATACGATTTTTGGTGAAGTGGTCAGAGGGTATGGTGCTGTTCAGAAAGTTGAAGCCTCTCCTGTGGGACCAGGGGATAAACCACTCGAAGACCAGAAGATCATCAAGGCATATATTAAGGGCGAGTAATGTTAAACGGGGATTGATCGGGATGACAAGCCCCGCGTTGAGAAATCAGCGCGGGGTTTTCTTATGTATGGTGGCAATGTTGATCATCGTTGAGTGATAAAGGGGTAAAGTAGGTTTATGATGACATCATCGATGTTTTATAAGATTTCCACTGTTAAATATCGTGTTCTTGTTCCACTTCTGAACGTCGGGATTTTCTTTGGTGTTTATGTTCTTGTTTGGGGAGTTCCCATCGGGTTATATTTTTCCGGTTATAAAATGTTAGCGTTATTTTTGGCAATATTTTTGTCTATGGGGGCGCCTTTTTTATATTTTTATTTTCAAAAACGACTTGAAGAACGGATTCTTCTTGATGAAAGGACATATCAGGACATTCTTCTGAAGGCATCTCGGGGCTTAAGTCGACATAAGACCGAGGAGGCCGCGGCTGGATTTATAATTCATCTTTTTTTAAGAATCATTGGCTTAAGGAATGTAGCTGTTTATCTTTTGGATGATCGAGTATTTTCTCTTAAAGGGATCGAGGGGGAGAAAGATGTATTCCCGGAGAAGATACCTGTGGATTCGTTGATTGTCGGCCTTTTGAAGCGTTCCGGTTCTGCGGTTTTGGCGAGGCATGGGAATAAAGAGGATGTTCTCACAGTGCGTTCGTGCGAGACGGATGAATTCTTTCGGAGCTGTTCAGCGCAGTTGGCTGTTGCGCTGATGCGCGATGGTGTGATCGTTGGTATTTTCATCTTGGGAAAGAAGATAAATGGCATGCCTTTTTCTGATCGTGATCTTTCGGTTCTTGGCGTGATTGCCGATCAGACGGCGCTTGCTATTGAGAATTGTCGTTATCTTCGGGCTGAGACGGAACGCATCAAGGAAGAAGGATCAAGGGTTCGTCGGGAATATTTGGACACCATGGTGGCGTGCATGGCACACGAGATCGATAATCCTATGACAGTTATTATTGGGCAGGCGGGACTTCTTAAGGAGATTCTCTCAGGATCAAAGACGGAGATATCAGGGCACGTCTTTCAGGAGATCGATAGTTCTTTGGGGTATATGCAGGATGCTGCCCAGCGCGTTTCAAAAATTATTAAGAAGGTGGAAGAATTTGCAAAAGGTGGCGCTGGAAAGAGTGAGCTTACGAATATTTATGATGTTCTTGAGGGATACCGAGTTATCAAGGAGTTGTCAAAGAAAATGAAGGGTGATGTTTCTTATGAAGAACATATTGCTGTCGACCTACCTATTGTCCTTGCTGAGAAGGTTATGCTTGAGGAGGTTCTTATTAATTTTATGGAGAACGCTTATCATGCCGTGGCTCGAAATGAGGGTCGAAAATCCGTGACGCTTAGGATTTTTAGTTTGGATAGCGTTTTTGTACGGTTGGAATTTAAAGATAATGGATATGGTATGAGTCAGGAAACGCTTCAGAAAGTCTTTGAGGTTCCTACAACGACCAAAGGATCTTCTGAGGGGACAGGGCTTGGGCTTTATCGGGTGAGGCAGATCTGTGATGTGTTGGGGGCGCACTTTGGTGTTCATTCTGATGGGTTGAATAAAGGCGCATGTGTGTGGATAGATATCAGGAGAGCAGGATAGAAATCCGGAGGACGTTATGAGTGAACAGTCAGTTAAAATCCTTGTGGTGGATGATGAGGAAGGGATCCTGGATTTTGTACAACGGATCCTTCGATTTCGAGGTTTTGAGACCTGGGGGACAATAGACGGGGTTGAGGCGGTGAGGATTTTTGAACAAGAGAGGCCCGCGATTGTGCTTATTGATGTTCAGTTGAATGATTCTAAGATCGATGGGATTGAGGTTTTGGAACGTATTAAGAAAATTGCTCCGTTGACCGTATGTCTTATGATTACAAGGATCACGGAACCTGATGCGATTGACAGGGCTAAAGCGCTGGGCGCTGAACAGTATCTTTTGAAGCCTTTGGATACAAAAGAATTATTACTCCAGGTTACAGATGCGGTTCGTTTGATGGCTACGAGATATTAGAGAGATTATGGCAAAACCGTTACCCAATGAACAGGCAGTGTATCAAAGGATCCATGATGAGAAGATCACGGTTCCTTTGTCTGTTTGGGAGGAGATGTATTGTCATATGGGCGATTACATCTCTGTGATTAATCTTGTTCTTTCTTATTATATTGACAGAAATGAGCCCATTCCGGTTGTTGATGCGCGGAAGATTCTTGACTATGCCCTTCGGATCAAAGACACCATGATGAGAATTCTTTATCCGGAAGAAAATAAAGACCTGTTATTACATCCGCTTGTACGGGATCTCTTTACGCATTATATTGGCAATGATCTCCATATTATCAATCTTTGTGTGAGTTTCTATTTGGATCCTTTGGATGAAAAGCCTTTGGCCTTGGAAGATGCGAAGAAAATTCTGCCATGTACTATCACGATGCGGCAATTTTTGGATCGTTTGAGAGAGGTAACGAATAGATAGGAAAGGATTTTTAGCATGATCAAGCTTTTGGTTGTTGATGATGAGATCGGCGTGTGTGATGTGATCCAGAAAACATTCTCTTATATGGGGTTTTCTGTATCGATGGCAACGAATGCCCGGAAAGCTCTCAGTATTTTTAAGAAAGAAAGGCCAAAAATCATTTTTCTGGATCTTATGATGCCTGATGTGAGCGGTATGGATCTTCTTAGGCAGTTTAAGACGATCGATCCTAGTGTTATTGTGATTGTTGTTACAGCAATGAAGGATGTCAAGGCCAAGACGGAGGCGATCGCTTGTGGTGCGGATGAGTATATTCATAAGCCCTTTAGTCATAATTATCTTCGGGATGTTGTGGTCGAGAAGATCAAGGGGGTTCTGGATAAAGGCGGTCAGATGCAAAGGCCAAAGATTTTTATTGTTGATGATGAGGTTGGGCTTCGTCAAAGTATGCGGGCGTTTATTGCCCCTCGGTTTGAATGTGATATTTGGGAAGCAGGGAATGCTCAGGAAGTTTTGGCTAAGTTGAAGACCGATCAGCCGGATATAATTCTTCTCGATATCAAAATGCCAGGGGTTAGTGGGCTGGATATTATTGGAGATATTAAGAAGTTGAGTCCTGAGGCGCGTATCGTGATTGTGAGTGCCTGGAATAGTGGCGAGGTGATGAGTAGGGCGGTTGAGATGGGAGCTGAGGATTATATTAGCAAGCCTGTTTCACTTGTTGTCTTAGGGGAAAAGCTCAGGATGGCGCTTTTGAGTATGGGGAAGCTTGTTCTTAAGAAGGTCTGAGGAGGATCAGAAGCTTTTTGGATTTTGGATCATAACGCACAGACAAGGTTTTTTGGTTGTATTCGCAAAGAAGTGAGGGATAGAGCTCTCGAATGAGATCGAATCTCTCTTCTCTAGAATAAACTTTTCATTCCCCAGCTGACAAAGAATAGAGCCGCTTACAATGTAGATCCATTTTTCATATCTTTTCTCTGGCGGTGTTTGTTCAAGAGGTGTTTTTCCTCCAGGTTTTAAGGCCATTTCAAGGGCAAGAAAGCTTCGGGAAGGGCTGCTTATAACGCTGGCCTGGACCTTATCATTGTAGGTGTACTCATCCCATCGTTCTTTCTTGCGGATGATAAGGCGCTGTTCGAGTTCGGTGTCTCTGAGGGCTTTTTCTAAAGGGATTCCCAGTACACAGCAGATTCGAAGAACAGAGGAGAATTTGGCTATATAGCCTTTTTCAATTCGTTGAAGGGTTCTGTAACTCAACGTCTTTTTCTTTCCAAAAACAAGCTCGCCTTTGCTATAAACCTCTTGAAGGCTCATACCCAGTTCTTCCCGTATTTGTTTAATTCTTTCGTGTATCTTCATTATAAGAAATATATGATAATATTTGGGGAATGTCAAGACAAAATGTCTAATATGATCTATAATTTTGTCATATTTATTCTTTATCTAAATATATAATTTGTACTAGAGTATTGTAAATATATGTGGTAACAACAGATATAAGTATTTAATAACAGGACATAAACGTGTCACGCATCTTGATTTCTGTCATATTAGATGGTATATTATTAAAGAAGTGGGTTGTGTATTCTTCCTAATAGATTTCTTGTGTTTAATGTATTGTTGCGCCATGGTGGTCTCGTAGTCTCTCTGCAATGGTTGTCAGAGAGGAATCCATAGGAGGTGCAAAATGAGAGTTTTATTAGTCTTGAATGAAACGGGGAATGGTTTAAGGGTCATGGTCAAGATTCGGGAGGGTCGTATGAAGGAAAGGGTTATTTCACTTTTAGAGGAGAATAGAGGGCGGGAAGCTTTTCAGGTATTGAAGGCAAAAGCTGAAGTCGAGGAGTACCTGCCTTTGGGCATGGGACCGAAAATCAAGCCTGAGGCGACTTTGATTGAAGACATGCTGTAGTGTGGTATACTACCAAACATGGCAGCTCACAAGATCCTTATAGTAGAAGATGAGCCTGATGTTTGCGCTTCTTTACAATCATTTCTAAGTCGACGGGGATTTTCCGTTTCGACCACAGCCAGTGGTTCTGATGCCCTTCGGATTATTCCTGTTTTCCAGCCTGATCTTATTCTTTTGGATCTTACGTTGCTTGATTTAAGCGGCATTGAAGTCCTTAAGAAACTTCGTCGGGAAAACAATAAGATCAAAGTTATCATCATGACAGGGCAGATGCTTCCTTTTGATGAGGTGGACAGTGTCCGGGCATTGGGGGTTGTTGAATATCTCCAGAAGCCGGTTGTTCTTTCCCAGTTTGAGATGATTCTGCGTGAGGTCTTTGGTGGAGGAGAGGTTGAGCGCCAAGTCGGGGGGTTGCCCTTGTTTTATGATATCGAATCTCCGGGAGAAGTATCCCACAAAATGGCGAATTTGCTGGGGGTGATCCGCACAAAATGTGAGGCTTTTCTTCTTAATGAACGTGATGGGTTTCATAAGGACAAGACAGAGTCTGAGCGTCTTTTGATGGCCAAGGGGATTATGGAAGAAGCGATCATTAAGACTGAGGAGGCAGCTCAGTTTTTGTCTAAGGTACGTTCTAAGTAATGGTTTTCAGATATTAAGTTTATAATATATAAAAGAAAATATTAATTTAAGGAGGGAGTTTATGAGGATTGTATTGCCAGTGAGTTTTGTCGTCGGAACATTGATTTTATTCACAACGCCTGCGTTGGCCAAATCTCCGGTTGTGGCTGAGCAGAAGCCTGTTATGGTCAAGGGCATGCATCTCGATGGTCATGGGGACAAGAAAGAATTTCTGCAAGGGATGATGAAAAGCAGTAGTTTGTCCATGGTTGCAACATCGGATGGCGGTGTTATTGTTCTCGTTGGAGGGAAATTAAAGAAATATGATAAGGACCTTAGTTTGATCAAAGAGGTTGTTGTTGAAGCTGATACAGCAATGCCCCGGCATAAGGATTG
>JADGCU010000025.1:0-5162 GCA_015228785.1 Candidatus Omnitrophota bacterium | reverse complement strand
ATAGGGGGCGTTTTATGAAGATCCAGGTATTTGCTTTATCCATGGTGACCATATTTTCCTTTTGTGGCCTTGTTTCGGCTGAGGATATGGCGGCTCAAGAAGCCTCAGCTGTGGCTGTTGAACAGGCTTCGCCCGTTGTTGTCGGGAACAAGGTTTGTCCGGTTCTTGGTAATGAAATCCCAGAAGATCAGCTTGGTCAAAATACGGTTGAATATAATGGAAAGATTTATAATCTTTGTTGCCCGATGTGCAAGGAGAAATTTCTTTCTGATGCGGAGAAATACAGCAAGGTCTCCCAGGATTCTGCAGTAGTTGATGATGTTGAAGAGGCCTCTCTGGCTGACGCAACGGAAGAAGATGCGGAATAATTAATAAGAGATTATTATCGGGAAGAGGGAAGGCGTTGTGCCTTCCCTCTTTTTTTGTGCTGGAAGCTCTGTTTGACCTTTTTACATTTTGATGTTACCGTTGTCTCCTATGAAGAATAAGATCCTATTTCGTTTAGATGATTTTATCGTCGAAGAGAAGGTTTCGCTTCCGTCTTTGGAGGCGGGGCCCTACACGGTCTACAGCATTAAAAAGCGGGGATGGAACACGGTTGATGCGGTGAGGCAACTTAGTCAGGCTTGGATGATTAACGCTGCGGATTGTGCATTCGGGGGAAAAAAAGATCGGCATGGTGAAACAGTTCAATATATAACAATTAAGGGTGGGCCAGCACAATGTCTGGAATTGAAGAATATTCTTGTTGAGTTCAAAGGGTACACGAATCGTCCCATGGGGTCAGATGCTATTGAGGGAAATCTCTTTATGACGGTTGTTCGAAATCTTACGCCTGAAGAGGCTTCCGAAGCGCTTGAAAATGCCCAGGGAGTTGCGGCGACAGGGTTCGTGAATTATTTTGATGATCAGCGTTTTGGGGGGCATGATCTGTCGCGAGGGTTTCTCGCGGAGTGGCTTTTAAAGGGGCATTTGAATAGTGCTCTTAGGGCGTATTTGGCGTCTTCTCACCCTGATGATAAGAAGGAAGAGAAAGAGCGTAAGGCTTTTTTGAATGCTCATTGGAAGGATTGGCAGGCGTGTCTGGGGGTGGCCAAGACTTCTTTTGAGAAAAGGGTCTTTGCGCGTCTTGTGAATGATCCTAAGGGATTACATCGATTAATTGAAGAGATCCCTTCCCAAGATTTTCATATGTCGGCAAGTGTATATCAGTCTTTTTTATGGAATGAGATCGTTCGTCGCTTACTTGTCACTCGGAAGTGGGCTTCGCGTTTTTATAAAGGCATGGCAGGGGATTATGTGTTTTTTGAGAAGATCAACGGCCGGGATTATGAATATCTTAAAAACATGACCCTTCATCATCCAGCTGATAAAGTTCAGATGCCTGATAAGATTCTTGGGAAGATCTATGAAAAAATTCTTGCGGAGCGAGAGGTTCAAGTTGCGCTCTTTGGGAAATTGAAGACAGCGAAAGTCTTTTTTAAGCCTACGCCGCGTCGTGTTCTGGTTAAACCGCAGGAGACGGTATTTCGGGTGGAGGATGATGAGCAAAATACTGATCGTAAGAAAATTGTCCTTGAATTCTTCCTGCCACGGGGAAGCTACGCCACGATGTTTCTCAAGCGAATCTTTGCCTCGCCTTTAATCTAATTCTTTTTTTGAAAAGACTTTGTAGAAGCAGAATGCGGACAAGGCCAAGATAAGGCCCCAGGCAAATGTGAGGACTATCCATCCAGCGGGTGTCATGATGTTCCTCCTTGGGCGCGTTTTCGGCGCCAGGCGATTTTGACCAGAAAGCCTAACAACGCAAAGAGTCCCATGAGTCCTAGGCGCGTAGCAAGGACGTAGGGTTTGTCCCCCTCGGAAATATTTTTCATGAGGATGACAGGGATCCATTCTTGCCAAAGCCACATGCCGATGATGATTATTAGAAATGATGGCGTAATATATTTGATAATAAATTTGTAAACTTTGGGGATTCGCATATCTGCCCCGTGATGGATTTCTTCCCAGGCATTGTTCATGCCAAAGACCCATGCAAAGAGGATGGTTTCGATCAGACCAAAGATGACCAGAAACATAGTGCCGCCCCAGAAATCCAGCTCATCAACAACCCCATTTTTTAAGAAAAAGATCCCTGGTTGGCAGAGTACAAAAGTTATTGCTGCGAAAATGGCCACTGCTTTCTTACGACTAATATTAAATTCGTCCTCAAGAAAGGAGACGGCTGGTTGTGCGAGGGAAACGGAGGAGGTGATTCCGGCAAGGAATAAAAGCATAAACCAAAGAAAGGCGAAGAGTTCATTCCACGGGAGGTTGTTTAAAATCAGTGGCATGGTTACAAAACCAAGATTGAATGTCCCTGATTTGGCGATTGAGGCGATATCGACGGGACCAAAAAACACGAATGCGGCGGGAATTATAATAGTTCCGCCAAGGATTACTTCAGCCAGTTCATTGGTGCTTGCCGCTGTTAATCCTGACAGGACAACGTCATCACCTTTTTTGAGGTAACTTGCGTAGGTGAGGATGACGCCGATGCCAACACTAAGCGTGAAGAATATCTGTCCCGCAGCCTCAAGCCAGACTTTTGCTGAGAGAAGGGCTGAAAAGTCAGGATTCCACAAATAACCCATGCCGTTGCTGATGTTCCAGTCAGGTTTGGACGGGTTTGGCGTGCCTAATGTTAAAACACGGACCATGAGGAGGATCCCACAGATAAAAAGGAGCGGGAGTGCCCATTTGCAGAGGCGTTCAATGCCTCCCTTGATGCCGTGGTAAATGATTAGGATATTGAGGCCAAAGGTAATCATGAAAAAGAAGTAGGCCCAGCCAAGGCCGTTAAAGAATTCATTGTGTTGGATGCCTTGGTAGCCGTGAAGAAAATTTTGCATTCCAGACTGGTTTGTGATGTGGGTGTATTTTCCCATGAGGGCAAATACGCTGTACCCTAAAGTCCATGATTCGATGAATGTATAATAGATGAAGATCACCAATGGACCAAAGATCCCAATTACGCCAAAGTAACGAATAAAGCGATTTTTTTGCCAGATGCTGTGGAAGATGCCAGGTGCGGTGCCATGTCCGAATCCGCCGCCGAAACGGCCCAGGGCCCACTCGATCCACATGAGGGGAATCCCAACAAGGAAGAGTGCGATAAGGTAGGGGATAATAAAGGCACCGCCACCGTTGGCTGCAACTTTGGCGGGAAACCTCAGGAAATTGCCAAGTCCGACGGCTGATCCTGCAACAGCCATGATGATGCCAAGTCTTGATCCCCAGGAGTCTCGGATTTTGATCATACAGTGGTATTAAGATTTTTATATGAATTGTTTGTTGCGTCGATATTATATTGAAGATAGTCTTAGTATGCAACATCAATATTTATTTTTTATGGTTGCTTCTCGTCGGAGGATAAAAAAAGATAAAAAATCTTCTTGCTTTTCTTCGATGAAGGGCATATATTTAGACTATCTAACGCCCCAGGTATCTTTTGGGACGAATTGGGCCGAATAGGCCCAATGAATGTGACGGGCAGGGTTGTCCGAGCAGATAGATAAGTAGAGAAGCTTACGGTAAAGGCAAAGGCGCCTTTGGTTCACACAGATGTGAATCGAGGGCGCATTTTTTATTGCCCTTTAGACCGTAATTCTTGTAAGACCATGTAAAAAAAAGAGTTGTGGTGTTAACAATGAATCATTATGAGAGGAGTTTGATATGAATACAGGAGATACAGCATGGGTTTTACTTTCAACGGCCCTTGTCATGTTAATGACCCCAGGGCTTGCCTTCTTTTATGGAGGGATGGTGAGAAGAAAGAATGTGCTTAGTGTGTTAATGCAATGTTTCTTTATTCTCTGTTTGGTGAGTGTTCTTTGGGTGGTCTACGGCTATAGCCTTGCTTTTGCCCCAGGGACAGGTTTTTGGGGTGGTTTCAGCTGGTCAATGTTAAATGGGGTGGGGCTTGAGCCGTATAACGATTATTCGGCAACGATTCCTCATCAAGCGTTCATGATCTTTCAGGCCATGTTTGCGGTTATCACACCGGCCTTGATTATCGGCGCTTTCGCGGAACGTATGAAGTTTTCGTCATTTGTTGTTTTTATCGTTCTGTGGTTAACGCTTGTTTATGCGCCTGTTTGCCATTGGGTGTGGGGCATTGGTGGGTTCCTTCGTAATATGGGGGCACTCGACTTCGCTGGCGGAACGGTTGTTCATATCAATGCAGGTATTGCGGCGTTGGTAACAGCCCTTATGATCGGTCCGCGTAAGAATGCTGAGAAGCATATTCCTTCTCCGCACAACTTGCCTTTTGTCGCATTGGGTACGGCGTTGTTGTGGTTTGGCTGGTTTGGTTTTAATGCGGGATCAGCGCTATCAGCCAATGGCCTTGCTGTGAATGCGTTTGTTGTGACCAATACGGCTGCTGCGGCGGCGGGATTGAGCTGGGCGGCGATTGAGTGGTTCCGCAATGGAAAGCCCACGCTTTTTGGTGTGGCATCAGGTGCGGTGGCTGGACTTGTGGCAATCACTCCAGCAGCTGGGTTTGTGAATGTGGCGGGAGCCCTTGTTATTGGTCTTTTGGTAAGTGTTTTTTGTTACATTGCGGCTGCGATCATCAAGCCAAAATTGGGTTACGACGATGCGCTCGATGCCTTTGGCGTTCATTGTATCGGCGGGATCTGGGGAGCTTTGGCCACAGGTCTTTTTGCAAGCAAGATCGTTAATGCGGCTGGAAATGATGGCCTTTTTTATGGGAACCCCGGGTTGTTTATCGTTCAGCTCAAGGCCGTTGCTATTACACTTGTTTATTCAACAGTTGTGACAGCGGTTCTTTTTAAGGTCATTGATGTTTTGATGGGAATGAGGGTTGGGTCCAAAGAAGAGGATATCGGTCTTGACCTGACACAGCATCATGAGCGGGCATATACGATCTTAGAATAATCGGTCAACAATTGACCTTAAATAGGAGGATACCATGAAATTAGTCATTGCTATTGTTCAGCCCAGTAAAGTGGATGATGTTCGGGATGAACTGTATAAAGCTGGGGTGAACTTGATTACCGTTAGCGAGGTTCTGGGGCATGGCCGTCAAAAGGGGATTACCGAGATCTACCGTGGCGCCAAGGAGATGGGGAATCTTCTCAGGAAGATCCGATTTG
>JADGCU010000085.1 GCA_015228785.1 Candidatus Omnitrophota bacterium | reverse complement strand
GGGCGTGTGTTTTCTTTTAAATACCATCAGTTTTATTCCCGTGATCATGGCCCTTGTGATGATGCAAATGCCGCCCCGTCAACCCAAGGAAAGAAAGTCTAACCCTATGCAGGAACTTCAGGCAGGTGTTCGTTATGCTTTTGGTTTTATGCCCATTCGTTCACTTCTGTTGTTGTTGGCGGTTTTAAGCATGCTCATGGGTGTTTTTCAGACGCTTCTTCCGGTCTTTACGAAAGAAGTCTACGGAGGCGGGCCGAAAACGTTGGGATTTCTTTTATCATTTTCTGGCCTTGGGGCTTTGGGCGGGGCCTTTTGGCTCGCCGGGAGAAAAACGGTTGTGGGACTTGGACGCCATGTCGCTGTCGCGAGCGCTACGGCAGGAGCATCGATGATGGTCTTTGCCGTCTTGACCAGCGAGCATGCGGCTGCTGTTGCGTCGTTATTAAGTGGCCTGGGGATGATCCTGGGCATCGGGGGAAGCAATATTATTTTGCAGTCGATCGTCGATGAAGATAAGAGAGGGAGGGTCATGAGTCTTTACGGGATGGCCTTGGTCGGGATGTCTCCCGTCGGGAGTTTCGTGGCAGGTGTTTTGGCGACGCATGTCGGGATTGTTGGGACTTTGGTTTGGACGAGTCTGGCGTCCCTTTTATGTGCGTTTCTTTTTTGGTTCGGCTTACCACATTTTCGTGCGCGCATTCGTCCGATCTACATTCAGAAAGGTTTTATTATCCCTGAGGCATAGGCCTTTGACAGGGAGTGTTGGGGGGAGTATACTTTCTCCGATTTGTGATTCTCTGAATTGTTAATGCATATGTCCTTCTTTAGGAATTTCTTGGAAAAAACTTTATGCTTCGTGTTGATATAATTACCATATTTCCAAAAATGTTTTCTGCTGTTCTTGATGAGTCCATCATGAAACGGGCTCAAGCAAAGAAACTTGTGGATTTTCGTGTTCATGATCTTCGCGATTACACCAAGGACGCGCATCGCAAAGTTGATGATCGTCCTTTTGGCGGAGGCCCTGGCATGGTGATGACCCCTCAGCCCCTGGTCGATGCGGTCAAGAAAATCAAAGGCCGGCGCAAGGTGAAGGTGATTTATATGTGTCCCGGCGGAACGACGTTCAACCAGAAGAAGGCGCACGAGTTTTCGAAAGAGAAGGGATTGATTGTTCTGTGCGGTCATTACGAAGGGATCGATGAACGGGTGCGCGAGCTTGTCGTGGATGAGAGCATCTCGATCGGGGATTATGTGTTGACCGGAGGGGAAGTTCCCGCCATGGTTGTTGTTGATGCTGTGGTGCGTCTTATTCCGGGTGTTCTGGGAAAAGAAGCGTCGCTTGATGAGGAGTCATTTGAGGCGGGGCGCCTGGAATATCCGCAGTACACACGTCCTGCAAATTTTTCTGGCAAAAAGGTACCTGCTGTGTTATTATCCGGCAACCATGAAGCGGTAAAAACGTGGCGGATTGAAGAATCGCTTCGCAGAACAAGAAAATTCCGTCCAGATTTGTTGTCGTAACCTAAGGGAGTTAACCATGTCAGGTCGTATCGAGATACTTCAGAAATTCGAAGCACAGTTCATTCGCAAGGACATCCCCAATTTTGAGGTGGGGGACACAATCAAAATGAAAATCAAGGTGCCTGAGGCGGATAAGGTCCGTCTTCATCCGTGGGAAGGTCTTGTGATCGCTAAGCGTGGCACGGGGATCAAGAGGACCTTTACGGTCCGCAAGAATTCTTTTGGCGAGGGTGTTGAGAAGATTTTCCCTCTTCATTCACCTGTCATTGCGAGCATCAAGGTTGTTTCGCGCGGCGAGATCAAGCGGTCGAAACTTTTCTATCTTCGCCATAAGACAGGTAAGGGCGCCCGTATTAATACGAACATCGTGACGGATGCAGAGCAGGCTGCTCAGGCCGCTGCTCAGGCTGTTCAGGTTGCCGCAACTGCCTAAGGACGCGTTTGATGACGCAGTCACAAAATTTGTTGGAGTATGAAGATAAAGCGAAAGCCAGTGGCTTTCGCTTTATTTTTGGAGTGGATGAGGCAGGGCGAGGCCCCTTAGCTGGACCAGTTGTCGCTTCTGCGGTTCTTCTTAAAGAGACGTTGTTTCATCATCGCATCACGGATTCGAAGAAACTTTCATCTTCTCAGCGCGAGCGAGCTTTTAAGGAGATTCATCAACGGGCCTGGATTGGTGTGGGGATTGTGGGAGAAGGGATCATTGATGAGATCAATATTCTTCGCGCTGCGCATAAGGCCATGGCAGATGCGGTCAAGGATCTAGTCGAACATCTTCCAAATGAAGTCAAAGGCGAGAAAGGGTTTTCTCGATCTGTCCGCGTTCTTATTGATGGGAATTCTTTCACCGGTCAACTTCCCTACGACATTCAGACGATTGTGAAGGGAGATGCGAAAAGCCTTTCCATCGCATCGGCCAGCATTATTGCCAAGGTCACCCGAGACCGTATCATGGATGAGTTTGATCTGCTTTACCCTCAGTATGGATTTAAGGCGCACAAAGGATACCCTACCGAAGCGCATCGCGCGGCAATTCGCGAACATGGTTTGTCATCTATACATAGAAAAACATTCCGGATTAGCTGATAGTGTTAAGACATGAAATCTCATGATTTTGGTAAACAAGGTGAAGACTTCGCCGAGGAATTCCTTCGTCAACACGGGTATAGAATTCTGGTTAGAAATTATCGTGTAAAAAGGGGAGAGATCGATCTTATCGCGGATGATCAGGGCATGATTGTTTTTGTTGAAGTGAAGACGCGTAAGGCGAATGATTGGAATGCCTTTGAAGCGGTTGGTCCAGTTAAACAGCGTAGGATGATACATGCGGCTACGCAGTATCTGGTGGAGACTTTTGGCCGGGAGGATATTCACAGTCGTTTTGATGTTTTAGCTGTCCTTTTAGGTGATAATGGGGAGTTCAAAGGTGATTTGATAAAGGAAGCGTTTTCTATTTTCTAAAAGAGTAATATTATTTATATCGTACCTGTTGATTTCATTTGTAACTTTCGATTGAAAAGGGTATAAATAAATCTTATACTTATATAGATTGAGTGTTTCTATTTGTCTTTATTCTTAAAGATGCGCTTTGGCGCGGTAAATGTTTGATAAATAAGGAGATTGTTATGTTTAATATGAGATGTTTTCTTATTATCCTCTTTTTCTTTACTATCCCTTCCGCTTTTGCCGAAGAATCTATTACGATGACCACCTATTACCCGGCTCCGAATGGTGACTATACGGCTTTAAAGTCTGATGTTGTTACGATCAGGGGAGACGATGCCGATAAAGCTAGTCTGGTTGTTCAGGTGGGTAAAGTAGGTATTGGAATTACCCCGACCATTTCCTCTGACAAATTTGAAGTTATCGGGAATATGAGGGCAGATGGAGTCATCAAGGCAGAGGGAGCATTGCCTGACAAGGGGCATGTGGATGCCGTGGCATTTTATTACGCATCAGACAAGCGTTTGAAGGAGCATATTACTCCGATCAAGGATGGATTGGAAAAAGTGTTAGCTTTACGCGGCGTGTCTTTCAATCTTAAAAATAATCCCAATCAAAAAAGGATTGGGTTGATTGCTCAGGAAGTGGAAACAGTTATTCCTGATGTTGTCATGACGGGCAAAGATGGCTATAAGTCTGTGGAATATGGGAACTTGGTTGCTGTTCTCATTGAAGCGGTCAAGGCCCAGCAGAAGGAAATTGATGTGTTAAAGAAACAGGTAAAGAACTTAGAGGCGGCTAGAAAATAACCGGGAATTGTTGAGGAAATAAGAGATTGCCTTTATGGGATTAAAGAAGTTTCTGATACTTGTTATTGGCGCTCTTGGCGCCTTCCTGCTCCTTTTTGGATCCAGGCAGGCGGCTTCTCTTAATCCATTTCTTGGAGATCTCTTTGCCGCATCAGGTACGTGTCCTGTTCATGGGGAGGACCATCCGCGAGCTCACCTTTTTTATAAGCCTGATCTTAATTATAGCGATATTAATCTGACAGATGTTGTTTGGGTAATGTCAGATCGCTTGCCTTCTCCACCGGTCATAAATTGGTATAGACCGGAGCCATCTATTCAGTACGGTGGGAAAGGGCGGGATCTTAGAGTTAACGCAATGTCTGTTGTTGTCATCGACAGGGCGCTTTATTGCGCAAAAATTTGGAATAATGTAGATATTTTCTTATCGAAACCTCTTTTTATTGGTACGCGGGAGCCCTGGCCAGACGATCCAACGTATCACCCAGACCCTCCGAACTTTCCTAGAGAGTGGAAGAGTTTCTTAAATTTTAACCCCAAATATACCAGAGTTGCTCCGTGCGTCTCTGACACTGATACCGACACCGACACGGACACAGACGTAGACACAGACACCGACACGGACACAGACGTAGACACAGACACCGACACGGACACAGATACCGATACGGATACCGACACGGACACAGACGTAGACACAGACACAGATACGGATACGGACACTGATGCGGACACTGATACGGATACCGATACCGAAACAGATACCGACACTGATACGGATACAGATACCGACACGGATACAGATACCGATACCGACACTGATACCGATACAGACACGGATACTGATGCGGATACAGACACAGATACTGACACGGATGTGGATACGGACTCGGATACTGATGATGATTGCACTGGCACAACACCAACAGGAACGTGTCCTTGACAGTCGTTAATCGATAGGGGAGTTGTAATGAAGTACAGGGAGGGATATTGTTGATGCTTTAGGCGTTACATTGATCAAAGCTTCCTCAAGCGTAGTGTTAAAATTTTATGATTATATTTGCAAAGCCTTTCATTTTTCGTTAACATTAAATTGTAATAAAGGGGTCATCCTATTAATCTCATCTCAAGCGACTTCGAAATAAGACATCATTAATATTTATTTGATAAGTTAAGGCGTATTTCATATCTTTTAATTCATCCCGCATGATTCGTTACGACACAATTTCCTTATCGGAATACCTTGCGAAACTGGCGTTGCGGGAGCCTGTGCCTGGGGGAGGATCCGCAGCTGCCCTTTCAGCCGCATTGGGTGCTGCTTTAGTTCAGATGGTTGCCAAGTATTCATTAGGGAAGGGAAAAACAAAGGCTATTGAAAAGAAGATCATGGCCATTGATCAAAGAGCTGGGATCTTGAGGCGGGATCTTCTTGAGCTTGTGAGTCGCGATGCGCAGGCTTATTTGGGAATCGTAGCTGCTAGAAAGAAAGACAAGGCTTCTCAGAAGAAAGCAGCTATGGAGGCAGGTAAGGTTTCTCGTAAAATCATGGCGATATCACAGAAAGCGTTATCTTTCTTGCCTTATTTAAGGAAAGAGGGGAATTGTTGGCTGCAGACCGATGTGGATGCGGCAGAGAACTTCCTTAAAGCCGCTGTCAGGACATCACATATTATGATGAAGGCTAACGTATGAGCGCAATACTTTTGGATGGAAAGGCGCTTGCCCAGAAGATTCAGGCTGAATTGAAGGCTGAGGTGGTCAGTCTTGTATCCAGAACCGGGAAGGTCCCGCGATTTATGAATATTGTTGTGGGGGCGGATCCGAGTGCCGGTTCTTATGCGCGTTCTCAGATCCGTGCTGCGGCTGAGATCGGTGTTGATTATCAGTTTTCAAATTTGCCTCAGAGTGTTACCCAGACAGAACTGTTCGATCACGTCAAATTATTGAATGATGATCCAGACGTTCACGGGATCATGATCCATAAGCCCTTACCTAAGGGGGTTGATTTTCAGGTATTGGCTAATTATATCGCTGTTGCTAAAGACTTAGAGGGAATCACGGAGACGAATTTAGGGAAACTTATCTTGGGGACAGCCACCATCATTCCGTGTACTTCTGCGGCTGTGATGGCGCTTGTGGCCGCATCAGGAGTTGATCTTAAGGGAAAGGATGCGGTCGTTGTTGGACGCAGTGAGATTGTGGGCAAGCCCCTTATGCTACTTTTAATGGAGAAGAATGCGACGGTTACGGTTTGTCATAGTGGCA
>JADGCU010000024.1 GCA_015228785.1 Candidatus Omnitrophota bacterium | reverse complement strand
TCCTGAAGAAGAAACCCGTATTGTTCCCGAAGCGTTCGGTCATACCGAGATGGGCCGCGACCTGTTGGGTCAGGATTATCTTCTTAAGCAGATCGCCTCCTCCGCGTTAAATCCGAATGAGGCCCTGGGAAAGAAATTCTGGGATGAGGTCTACCGTCAGGCTCAGGAGAAATTTGGGACAACGGATATCCCGGTTGATACCCGTAATCGCGTTTGGATCGTTCCGGCGGACGTGATTGTGTATGAAAAGGCTGATGCGGGGAAAAAGGCGGCGGCCCTGGTCGTGAAGGCGAAGCTTACGGTGATGCTGGAGACGGACTATTTAGCAATTGAGAAAGGTAAGACGTTTGACGTTGGACGTCAGACGTCAGATGCCGGGCTCGAGGCAGGGGTGAATGGAGTTTCCTCGTCTGACGTCTCACGTCTTACGTCTGACCCACTTAGGGATCGAGGTTCGGATGCGTCTCAAGAGTTGTCTAAACAGATCATGCGCGAGATCATCATTCCCGCTCTCGAGAAAGAAGTCAACGAGGGCGAGCATTTTTCCCGTCTTCGTCAGATCTATCATTCTTTCATTTTGGCCGCCTGGTACAAAAAGAAGCTCAACGATTCGATCGTGATGTCGCTTTATATGGACAAGAATAAGGTGGCGGGCGTAGATACCGGGGAACTTGATGCGCCGCAGCGGATCTATGATCAATACGTGGAGTCGTTTAAGAAAGGCGTTTTTGACTTTATTAAAGAAGAGAAAGATGGGGTAAGTGATGAGTTGATACCGCGTAAATATTTTTCTGGTGGTATTCAGATGGAAGCTGCCATGAAGATCGAGAAGGGGGATGACACAGCTCAGAAGTTTCTTGATGAGCACCCGCAAGGGCTTTTGGCGGTTTCTGCGGGTGCTGTCCCAACGAGCTATACGACTGTTAGCCCTGGCAGGAAAAGGGATCTCACAGATGTGCAGATCCAAGGTCCTGTTAAAAGCACTCTGCACGCCGATAGCATTCTTTTGTCCCAGTTGTTATCAGAGGCGGGGAAGAAGGATTGGGAGAATTTACAAAAGGTCTTGGCAGCCGGAGATGATCCTGGGGATGTTGTTTTCAGCGAAGTGGGAGCTCAGCGTTGGGGCATGTCAGAGGAGAAGAGAACAGTCATTCTTCCTCTGAGGAAGCCTGTTAGATTTCAAGGCCGGATATGGAGGGCAGCCAAGATCAAAGGGACGTTGATCCCCCTTAAAGGGCCTATTGAAACGCTGGATAAACAAAAGGCTGGTCAGCCTGAGGTAACCCTTGAAATGAAGGATGGGAAGCCTTCCTGGCAGGAGATCGGGCCTATGCCCAAGGGGACGACAAAGTTTGCAGAAAGAGAATTTGGGAATTATACGTACGCCGATGAGAATGGCATCCCTGTAAATCTTGACTTTGCGCATGGAACGATTCTTGACAGGGTTTATGAATATGAAGAAGGCGGGGAGAAAAAACAGGCTGTTGTGAGGTATCTTGTCACTCTTTTGCCTGATGTTGAGCCCAAACGGCTCATGAATGTGTTGGAGGAGATCGTTGGGACCTCAGCCCGCAAGAGGGAGCTGGGGGATACGGCGGCTTTTAACAAGGGAAAAGTCGAGTATGTTGATTACGTGACAAAATACGCGAGGCTGATCCGCAGGTTAAATGAGAAGGCGAAACACGGCAATCCGAATATGGGTAATATGGATGTGTTTCAGGGGCTCCTTGCTATCGAAGATCTGGAGGGCCTAAGGCCGCTTTCAAGATATTCCTTACCTGCGGATCGGTTGGGTTATATTTTACGGGATCTACGATCGGTCTTGAATAGCATCAAAGATTTGATGGGGTATGCGGATACAACACAAGTTCGTGTCAGAGAATATCAGGATGAGTCTGGTGTTTCGGGGATCGTCAATGCGACTCCTTTCTTTGATGCTGTGCGCTGGAGGCTTTGGAGTGAATTCTTGAAGGAGTATTTTAAGAATACTTACAAAGACCCTAAGTTTAAAGATGTGTTCGCTCTGTTGCAGGACCCGGCCAAGGGTTTTTATGCTTTGGACAATGGTCTCAAAAGTCTTTTGATAGATTCCAAAACGCCTTTAGATCAGCGGGACACGCCCCTTGTTCATCTTTTTAAGGAAGAATTTAAAGGGTCTTTAGCGGCGTCAGAGGCGCCGACATCCGCACGCGGCTCATCTGAGAATTCTTTCGTGGTTGAAGCTGCGATGCAGCAGGCTAAGTCTGGCGGTACAGAGTCGGCAAGAAAGGTGGTCCCTCTTATTCAGAATGAGCATGTTTATGCGTATCGTCAGATCGAGCGGGCTATTGGGAATAAAGAGATCCCGTCAGGACTTCCTGTGATCCTCATTGATCAGCACAGCGACAGTGATGATGTTGACCCGAAGAAAGAACCCCAATCATGGAATTGGATCAGTTATGCCAAGCAGCGCGGCTTGATCGGAAAGTCTTTGTGGCTTCACCCGGAGGGCCGTGGCGTTCCTCAGGGGGATCAGCAGGGGGCATTCAGGAGCAAGGGATCGGATTTTGAGGCATTGGTCAAGGCGAACAAAGAGCATTTAAAAGGCGGCGTGATCCTGTCTGTTGACATGGATTATTTTGCCTCCAAACCTGTTATGGGACAAATGGGACATGTTCCTCATCCCGGCGAGATTGGGATGCTATTACGAGATATGATCCTTATTCTTGAAGAGCAGGGTATTAAGGTCCGTTTGTTCAATGGGGCTTACTCTGTTCCCCAGTATGCGCTTGAGGAGTGGAAACAGGAGTTTACAGATGCGATGAATGAGGTCGCTGAAAGGCGGCAGGTTTTTGAGTCATTAATCGATCTTCCTGCGCCTGTCCTATTGCCCGATCAGGATGCGTTGACCAAGGCCAGGCAGAACTTTCATGATCTTATGCAGCTTGTGAGTAGTTTCTCGAGTTATTTTCCTATTGTAACGGGTCAGGTCAGGGTAGGACATCCTGCGTATGAGGCGTTGCTTGAAATCCGAAAGAGGTATGATGCTTATTTTGCCGAAGTGACTTTCTTTAGAGATTTTCGGGAAAGTTTTCTGGAAAAAGCAGGTCCGGAAGATTACCAACAGTTCTTTGATCTTGTCAGAGATGAGATGTCAGGGATTGTTTCTTCTATCCGGATTCTTGCCAAGTCCGTTCCGGAGCTTCAGAATAATAAATTCTTTCCCGTGTTCGATGATCTGATGGAAAAGATCATTGTCATGGCGCCTCAAGTCGCATCCGGGAAATATGATCTTAAGGAGGTCCATCGTCGAGATGTGAACGTGCGATCTTTCTTAGATGAGGTCACGAGTTTATTTTCCCGTCGAAAGAACATTAGTTTTTCTACCCAAGGCAGTAATGTGCTGACGGCGAATGTGGATCCATTTAAGCTTGGACATGTTTTCATTAATCTTATTACCAACGCCATACAAGCAATTGGAGAGAAGCCGGGAATTATTACGATCTCATATCGGAAAGATGGTGGGTTTGTAGAATTTATTGTGACAGATAACGGTCCCGGGATCGACAAGAAGGACCTGCCGCATATTTTTGATGTTGGCTTTACCAAAGGGGATCATAGCGGCACAGGATTGGGGCTTGGCATTTGTCTGGATGTTGTCAAAGCCCATGGCGGGACCATTGGGCCAAAGAGTGAGGAGGGAAAAGGTGCTAGTTTTACGATCCGCCTTCCTCTTGAGTCGGCCATGAAAGCTTCACAAGGTCTGGCGTTTCAGGATTTTCAGCAGGATCGGGAGAAAGCTGTAAAGAGTTCAGAAATGTTGCGTCGTAAATATATCAAACGCTTGCGCGGATTTCTCGGGCGCATGATGTTTAATGTCTTGCCGTTGGAAAAGGCCAGTCGTGAGGTTTCTGGATTTGAGTCATACATTACTTTTCTCGCAAAGCGCGAGATAACGCCTGGGTTGGGCGCTAATTTCTTTCATCAATATTTTGCTTTCATGCGAAATGCCCTGGCCTTAGGGCAGAGAGCCATTGAAACAAGGGTGCCTGTGACGGGAGGAACGGTGCGTTTGGTCCGTCTACCGGTGGCTAGTTTATTTGACGCGAAACGGGCATTCAGTCTGATCTATTTTCAGGAAGCAGAAACGAAGAATAAGATGCCGGCCAAGGAGCAGTTTGTGGGTTATGGCATTGATGAAGTCACGGAAGGATATCCACCGGAACTCGGCTTTGATCTGTTTCCTGACTTCCGTCAGACTGACAGAAAATTTTCAGTTCGGGAACTTTTTGAAGTGTACAGGGCTGCGGTTGTGAAGAAGACCGGAGCGAGGGAAGTGCGCCTAAGGTCTTCTCAAATCTTTGAGACACGGGTTGGCGGAGATCCGGCAAGAACATTGCGTTTTTATTTGGGCATTGGTTTGGATATCTTCAAGGATTGGCGCACCCGGTCGCTGAAGATTCAGGCTCCTGCTTCATGGGGAATGGATCGGGAAGTTTTAACGGGAGATTTTATAGACTGGCTCACATATAAGAATGCGTCTGGCGCTTTTAACACAGAAGAGGGCCTTAACGATTTGAGAAAGTTAGCCGAACCGCTGAGAAATATTGGATTCTTTACGTTTTTCTCGCAGGAGGGAGAAGTTATTTTTGAGAAGGCGATGGCTACTTTGCGAGAAGAGCGGGCTTTTGTGGAGCGCACGGCGATCGCCATCCGTTCTTTTGATCACGGGCATGCTGGTGATCCGGTGAAGTATTTGGGCCGGGCTGCTGCGTATGCGAATTATTTAATGGATTATCCAGATCTTAAGAGCCCTGATCCGGTTAAGAATTTTAAAGTATTGGCAAAAGATCTAAAGGCTATAGAGGCGGCGGTGATCGCTCTTCGGACAGATGCGGGTGTCTCCAAGAAGTGGTCTGCAGATGTTGTGGGAGGCGAGACATCACGTGTTGAGGCAGAAGCATGGGAAGTGCGACTCAGAGAAATTAGAGATGAGGTGCAAAAGGTTTTGTCTGTTTGGAAACAACTGGTTGTGGATTCGAAGCATGATGCTTTTGATGACAGTAGTCGTGTTATGAATAATTTGCAGGATAGTCTTTTGATCATCGATGATCGGTTGCGCTTTATTCGGGGAAATCCATCTCAGGATTCGGTTGATATGGTGAAGTTGTTCGGTAATTTGAAAGAACATTTTGATAAGGGTTTTCCCGGGATGGTGAAAGTATCTCATGAGGTAGGAGAGTTTGTTGTCCCGGGCGACAGATTGGCTTTGATCAATGTCTTTTACAATTTGATGTCCAATGCCGCCAAGGCTATGCAGGATAGTCCGGAGAAGTCTCTAGTGATCTCTGTAACAAAAGAAAATGGATCGGTTGTCGTTAGGCTTCAAGACACGGGTCCTGGAATACCTGCGGAGTTCTTGGAAGACGGGCCTAATGGTCGCAAGAAACTTTATGATCTGAACCGTACGACGAAAGGGAGCGAGGCAGGACAAACTAAGGGTGGTTTGGGAACAACAGAAACCTATCTTGCGGTCGCACTGCATGGCGGGAAGATGGATGTGAAAGCTGATCCCGCAGGAACGACTTTTACCGTGTCTTTGCCGTTTGTTCGTCAAGAGAAGGATGGTGAGGATGTTTCGGCGATCGGCGCAGGCCAGTTTGTGGCACAGGAGCGTGAACGGACGAATCTTGATTCAAGGGATGTAACCGGTAAGGTTGAAACCATGGGTGTCGGGGAATTGTTGTGGCGTCTGGGAACCTTAGTCTATGCTAAGCGCAACCAGGAGATAGACAAAGATTCCCTGGATGCTTTTCTGGAGGCTATCTTAAAGCAGGATTCGGGATATATTCAGAAACTTGTGATGGAACTGACACGTCGTCTTAATAGTGGTGATTCTTTTATATGGGATAAAACACTCTTAGGAGCTGATCTCTTGGCGCGATTGGCTGAGAAGGGTGGATTATTTGACCGTATTGATGATAAGGTCAAGGAGCAATTGAAGGCAAAGAAGCATTTGAAGAGATCGGCAGATGAAAAAGTAGAGATCGATCAGATCAAGGTGGGGGATGTTCTTTACAGGCCGCAAGAAGATAAATTGATTTTGATCACAGGGATCAAGGGGGCATTTCTGATTTACGACCGGGTTGACTTCCCGTCGACAGGATTTTTTAATCGAGAGCTTTCGGATCATCAACAGAGGCTGAAAGAGCAATGGGTGCGCGTGGAGTCTGCGATGATTTCTAGTGAACCGGAACGTTTGCGGTTGAAGGATGAGAAGTTGTGGTTTCAGGTCAGGGATGTGATTGGGGCTCAGATCGCGGGTGGTGATAAAGTTCTTGAGATAGGGACAGGGATCCAAGGGGTATTGACCAAACGGTTGGCAGAGGGTGCGGGAAAGAAGAAAGTTGATTTTTGGGCGACAGATATCGATGAGGTGTCTGCGGCAGGGGCCAAGAAAGCCCTTCAAGAATATCCGAATGTTACTGTTATGCAAGGCGATCTTTTTGAGCCGGTCAAGGGTAAGAAATTTAATAAGATCTTCTGGAATCCTCCGTGGTATGGAGAGGTGCGCGCCGGGAAACGCAATGACGGCGCATATTTGGATAAGAATTATGAAAGCCTCCGTCTTTTCTTGGAACAGGCTCCTGATTATTTGGAGCCGGGCGGAAAGATCTTTGTGATCTTCCCGCAGGAGGAATCCGAGGTCTTATGGGATGTGGCGCCACAGATTGGTCTTGAAATCGAAGAGCATCCTCAGCCAAAGCATTTTAATCCTGAGACCGAGGCGCGGGTCAAGCAGCATATTTCGGTTTATGAGTTTACTCCTTCAAACGAGCCTGTTGTCGTCAAGGATGTTCAGGCTTCAGGAGAGCCGAAGATTTCGAGAGATCAGGAAGCTGATGCTGGTCCGGTCAGGGTAGTTCCGGAGGGATTCCAGGTTCAGGAATTATTTAAATCTCGTGTTGAGCTGGGAAAGCAGGTGAGTGATCTGGCTGCGGTTCGTGTCGAAGAGGGAAAGGCGTATCATGCCTTTTTGGCGCCTTGCATTGTTTTGGTTGGGTATGACGCATCGGGAAAGGCCAGAACGTTTGTTCATCTTCCAACCAGTCGATTCGATGAAGCCGATGCTTTCCCGCTTTTTTTGGACTCACTTGAAATGGCGACTAGATTTGTTGTGATCCGTGGGCCTCAGGATGGGGATTCGCTTTCCCTGGTTTCAGACGGGACTTATCAGGAGCGCTACATTAGAGAGCTCAGGAATTTTCTTGAATCCAGAGGGATTCAGCCTGGGAATATATATGAACATCTACCTAGAATTAAGGGCGATACAGAGATGAAGACCGGTTTGATCGTGACGCTGCGATCAACAGGTCAGGTGAAGTTGGAGTATCAATATATTTCTCCCCATAAAGGCGAGCTTCCGGCCGTGGAATTGATCTCGCCGGTTGAATATGTTGAACAGGCGGATGGAACAGTGCGAGATCAAGGGGCGGCGGGAGAAAAGCTTCCGGTTGAGAAGGCCATGGGACCTTTGTCCGGACTCCCCAGTCAGGAAGCGATGACAACAGGGCGTGGGTATTCTTTAAAGATACTGGAAGAATTGAAAAAGAATCAGTCGCGGGGAATGGTCATCAGTACTCCGGACAAGCCCTTACCTGCCGAAGGATTACGATCAAAATTGTCCACATTGCGTTCCTGGACCGATGGTTATATGCAAAGACCGGGGAATGTCGTGTTAGAGCATCATATTGGGGGGAGCGTATTAAAGGGCAAGGCTAGGACTATATCTGGTGAGAAGGTTATTGATATTCATGTTGAGGTGACCTATACGGGACAAGATAAGCCAGAGGAAAAGGCTAAGCGTGTCCGTGAAATAACTCAACTGTTCGCTTCGTTAACATCTGGGGAAAGAAAGAAGGAATTGTTAAGCAAAGGGTACACCCGGATTATGGGGGATACGCCTAATACGTTTCTTTTGGAGTTGTTGCGTCGTAAGGGTTTTCAGGATGCGCCGATTCCGTGGTTTGATGCTGTGCTGGCGGCGAGCAATTACCGTTATGGAGTCAGGGAGTTGGGGTATCCTCCGTATAATCTGATGGGCGTTCGGCGGGTCGTGTTGTCTTTGTCTTCTGGGAAAGAGGATAAGACGCTCGAGCTGGCCATGAAGACAGATGATGGGGTTTTAAGAGGTCCGTATCCAGCCGCGATAAGTTCTGAAGAGGCGGTGAATATGGTGAAAGTTATTACATCCAACAGTGATATGCCGCTTGAATTTATTGATGTTTTGGGGATGGGGCGGTGGGGAGCTGTTTTCAAGGTGAAAGATCAAAAGGGCACGGTCATGGCCCTGAAGATCCCGGGGGGATGGGAGTTTCGCGAGAATCAGGATCCAAGGGTACTTCAGCAGGCCATTAAATTATTAGAGCGTGATGATATTAAGTCAGCTGATAAGCTTGAAAAGCTGGGGTTCATTCCAGAGACCAAGAAGGTTTATCCTTTTCACATGGAATTTAATGGAGAGGCGTATCAGGCTTCTGCGCTTTTGATGTCATTTGAAGAGGTGAAGTCTTTGAAAGAGGCGTATACGTCTGGGATGATCGATATTGATTCGATCACCAGGCAAGTGGCGACCATGATCCGGGAAATGGGACGCAATGCCCTGACAACGCCCTTGAATCTGAATTTGGATCAGATCATCATTTATCCAGAAAATCTCGGCGTTCGTTCTGATAAAACGCTGGTTCTTTTAGACCGGGGGGATATTCAGGATCGTGGGCCGGCTGCTGCGATTGTTAATCCTGACAAAGGGAAAAAAGAGCGGCGTCAGCTGGTCGATCAGATCGTGAACGGGTTGGCAGTTACTTTGGGTCAGGGTGGCTTGCCTTGGAACGGCGCTATCAGGCGTGAAGTTGTTGAGGAGGTCATTAACGGAAATGTTGATAAGGGGCGTGAAGCCTCTGAGCCGGGGAGTTTGGAGAGGGAGACAGCGATCACGGTGGCCAAGGATGGAGGTATTAATTTGGGGGCAGGGACGATGGATATGAAGACGACAGGGTCGGGAGGGGATTTCCATTTTAATTTGAGCCCCGAGGACCTGAAGGCTTATCAGGATGCGTCGGGATTGACACCGGTGATCTTCAGTATTCAACCGCTCGAGAGCGTGCCGAAATTTCTTGGCATGGTTGAAGCAGGTGCAAGTGTGGGATAGCAGGAGGGCCAGATTATAATGATTAGTCAACAATCGTTGCCGTTTAGTCAATATATGGCATAGTTAATTCCTCCCCAGTTCTGTATTTTGTATTTTGTATCCCCTCATTCCCATGTTATATTAAGCAAGTTTTTCGATATTTATCGGAGTTTTATCATGAAAAATCCAGTCCGTTCTGTTGTGTCCCGTTCTTCACTTAAGCGGTTACCGCTTTATCTTCATCTTTTGGAGAAACTCTCCGCAGAAGGAGTGGCGCGTGTTTCTTGCACGTATATTGCCAAGGAATTTGATTTTGATCCGACGCAGGTTAGAAAGGATCTGGAGGCGACAGGGGAGGTGGGGACAGCGCGCATAGGGTTTCGTGTGGCGAGTTTGATCGGGCGTGTGAAGGAACTTTTGGGTTGGAATGATACGCATGATGCGTATCTCGTCGGTGTTGGGAACATGGGAAAGGCCCTTTTGGGGTATCGTGATTTTGAAAAATATGGTCTTAGGATCGTCGCGGCTTTTGATAAAGATCCGCAGAAGATTAAAAGCCATGTTTTTGGGCGAGAAATCCTTCCGATGTCAACTCTTCTCAAGGTCGCCAGCAAGACGCCAGCCAGGATTGGGATTGTCACCGTTCCCGCTGATCAGGCGCAGGAGGCAGTAGATTTGCTTGTGGTGTCTGGTGTCAAGGCGATCTGGAATTTTGCGCCAGCGCCCATCCGTATTCCCAGGGGCGTTATTCTCGAGAATGCCCGGCTGACCCGTAGCCTTGCGGTCCTTACGAATAATCTTGTTAAAAAGACGTGAAGAAGCGTTGCTGATAAAGAAGCGTTATCGCGGTAAGAATGCGTTGATTTCAGGTACTGTTGTAATCGAATATTTCTCTCTTCGACGGGTTTCTATGTTCAGGGACGTCCGTTAAGAGATCTTCCGGCGGGGTTAAAAATATTGACAGCCCCTGAGGTCAGGGAGTAATATCCCTCACGTAGAAGGATTTGCGCGGAATTATCCTGTAATCACAGAAAGCATTTTCCTCTCCTCGAGAAACATCAAAAAATTCTTGAAAAACCATATTGACAGAAGAAAGAACTTGGATACTATATATTGTGTTTCAAGCGCATAGCAACAACAACATATTGTCTTTTCAAAGAAGTGATGTGCGAGCGAACGTAACACGTGAGAACCGGTTAAAATGGTCGCAGCAATGACCGCCCCCAAATTTAAGTACATTTACGGCCCCGTCTATTCATGGCGTATGGGCTTCTCCTTAGGCATAGATCCTCTTAATACTTCCGTTAAAAGTTGTAATTTTGGATGCTCCTATTGTCAGCTAGGCCTGGCGGATGTCTTGCCATCTGATCGCCGCGTCTTTGTTCCGGCTTCCTGGATCGTGGAAGAGGTCAAGGCGTTGCCGCAAGATTGCAAGATCGATTATCTGACCTTTTCTGGGAATGGGGAGCCTACCTTGGCTTCCAATTTAGGAGAAATGATGTTGGCACTCCGTGATGTTCGGCCTGAGAAGATCGCGGTTATTACCAATGCGACCTTGATAACGCGTCCTGATGTGCGAAGAGATCTGCGTTTGGCGGATCTTGTTCTGTTGAAGATCGATGCCCCTGATCAGGATCTTTTTGAAAAGATCAATCATCCGGTCAAGGGGCTTCGGCTGGCCGACATTATTAAGGGAATAAAGGATTTTAAGAAGACCTTTGAAGGGAAGTTGGCGCTTCAGATCATGTTCATGGAGGCCAACAAGGCGTTTGCGCGTGAGATCGCTCAGGTGGCCCGTGAGATCAGCCCTGATGAGGTTCAGTTGAACACGCCCTTGCGGCCAAGCGATGTGCGACCACTTAGCCAGGAGGACATGGCTGAGATCAAGAAAGATTTTGATGGGATGAATGTTCGCTCTGTCTATGAAGAGGAAAAAAAGGTCTATCAGCCTTTCGATGATTCTTCGACGGAGAAGAGACACGGGAAATTTAAGAATTAATACGATGGTTTTCATGGACTTAGTTTTTATTTATCAGTATCAACATAACAGGGGGTAGATCAGTGCAGAGTACAGAGATTTTTACAAAGATCGTCAAGAGAAATGGTGCTGAAGTTGATTTCGACGTCCAGAAGATCACAAAGGCTTTGCTGAAGGCGGGGGAAGCTTCCAGTGAGTTTGGCGAGGATGCGGCGAACAAACTTACCATTCGCGTCTTGAACCTGGCGCTTCAGTATTATTCGAAGCAGCTCCCGACCGTCGAGGGGATTCAGGATATCGTAGAGGAAGTTTTGTTGACATCCCCTTACAAACAGGCGGCCAAAGCGTATATCATTTATCGTCAACAGCATTCTCAAATGCGCGAGATCGCATCAGTCTTTAATGTTGATCTCGTCGATAAATATCTGGCCAAGCGTGATTGGAAGGTTAACGAGAATTCGAATATGGCCTATTCGCTCCAGGGATTGAATCATTATGTGTCTTCCGAGATCTCTCAGGCTTATTGGTTGAATAAAGTGTATCCGAAGGCGGTTCATGATGCCCATATGAATGGCGATCAGCATATTCATGATCTGGGATCGATCAGCGTTTATTGCGTCGGGTGGGATCTGTATGATCTTCTTCTTCAGGGTTTTCAGGGGGCTTATGGTAAGGCGGAATCCCGTCCTGCAAAGCATTTCCGTTCCGCCTTGGGTCAGGTGGTGAATTTTTTCTATACGCTCCAAGGGGAGGCGGCCGGTGCTCAGGCATTCTCGAATTTTGATACGCTGTTGGCGCCGTTCATTCATTACGATGGTCTCACTTATAAGGAAGTTCGTCAGGCTCTTCAGGAGTTCCTCTTTAATGTTAATGTGCCGACCCGTGTCGGGTTTCAGACGCCCTTTACAAATGTCACGCTGGATGTTCGTGTCCCGTCCTATTATAAGGATAAGGGCGCTATCATTGGAGGTCAGGTTCAGGACAAAACATACAGTGAGTTCCAGGAACAGATGGACATGTTTAACAAGGCGTTCTTGGAGGTGATGATCGAGGGAGATGCCAAGGGGCGTGTGTTTACCTTCCCGATCCCGACCTACAATATCACCAAGGATTTTGATTGGGATAATCCTCAGTTGAAGCCGCTGTGGGATATGGCTGGAAAATACGGGATCCCGTATTTTACCAATTATATTAATTCTGATATGAGTCCGGATGATGCCCGCAGCATGTGCTGTCGTCTGCGTATTGATAATCGTCAATTGAATGCCCGTGGCGGCGGTCTGTTCGGTGCGGCCCCGCTCACCGGATCGATCGGGGTGGTCACCATCAACATGCCGCGCCTGGGGTATGCCTGCAAGAATGAGGAGTTGTTCTTTGCATCTCTTGAGCATCAGATGATCATTGCCAGAGACAGTCTGGAGATCAAGCGCAAGGTTCTCGAGACCCTGATGGATGAGAATCTCTATCCGTATATGAAGTTCTATCTTCGCAATATGAAAACCCGTTTTGAAAAGTACTGGATGAACCATTTCTCGACGATCGGGCTGGTGGGCATGAACGAGTGTTGCCTTAATTTCTTAGGCGAGAATATCTCAACGCCTAAGGGCAAGGAATTTGCCGAGAAGACGTTGGATTTCATGCGCAAGGTCCTGATCAAGTTCCAGCAGGAGACGGGTAATAATTATAATCTGGAAGCAACTCCGGCCGAAGGCGTTTCCTATCGCCTGGCGCGGATGGACAAGGACATGTATCCGGAGCTCAAGCGCGATTGTCCCCGTGAGGCAGCCGGTGGTGAGCCGTTTTATACTAATTCGACCCACGTTCCGGTTCATCTGACCGATGATATCTTTGAGGTCTTTGATCATCAGGACAGCCTGCAGACCCGTTATACGGGCGGCACGGTTATTCATGTGTTTGTCGGGGAGAGGATTGATAATACGGATGCGGTCAAGAATTTCGTGAGGACCGTCTGTGAGAAATACTCTCTTCCGTATTTTACGATCTCACCGACATTTAGCGTGTGTCCTAGTTGCGGGTACATTGCCGGTGAGCATAAGAATTGTCCCAAGTGTGAGGCTGAGTGCGAGGTTTATTCCCGTATTGTCGGGTATCTTCGTCCGGTCCATCAATGGAATAAGGGCAAAAAGGCTGAATTTCTTCAGAGAAAGACCTATGACGTATGCGCATCGGGGGCCTGCTCAAGTTCTCTCTGATCGATTATCCGGGCAAGGTGGCAGCGGTGGTGTTCACTCAAGGGTGCAACTACCGCTGCCCTTTTTGTCATAATCCCGCACTTGTTCTTCCTGAGCTCTTCACTGATCCTTTGGTGGAAGAAGATGTTTTGGCTTTTTTGGAAAAGCGCAAGGATCAGCTTCAAGGGGTTGTCGTCACTGGCGGGGAACCCAGCATTCATAACGACCTTTCTGAATTCCTTCATAAGATTAAAACCATGGGGTATCTCGTTAAGATGGATACCAATGGGTCTCGCCCTGATGTTTTACAAAATATCTTGGATGCTAAGCTCGTAGATTTTGTGGCCATGGACATCAAGTCTTCCCTGGAAAGTTACTGTAAGGCGACAGGGGTCTCGCCCGACTTAGATGTAATAAAATCATCGATCAGGATCATCAAGGATTCCGGGGTTGAGCATGAGTTTAGGACAACAGCGCTTAAGAGTATCGTATCCGAGGAGGATATGGCGGCTATTAAGGAGCTCATCGGTCCTGGTCAGAATTATGTGGTAAAGCGCGGGAATATCAAAGATAAGATCCTGGATTATAATTTCTTTGCTGATCGGCCTGATTATACGGATGAAGAGTGGTTGAGGGTCAGAACAATGTATGATTCACAATAGATTAAAATTTAAGAAAGGAAGTTCTCTATGAAGGCATTGATCGTTACTTATGTTCCGCGAGGAGAGCGTTCGCGGACCAAACAACTTGTAGATTATGCCACTGGATTCTTGAAGTCCAAGAAGGCAACAATTGAGGTTTTGGATATTGGTAAAGATATTCCTGATCTTTTGACGTCGAATCGTCTGGCTGCATATTATTTGCGTAACTATGCGGGAGGGAAGCTTTCTGCCAAAGAGAAGGTTTTATTAAAGAAGATGGATGCGATGACCAAGCAGCTCAAGAAAGCGGATATCGTTATTGTCGCCTATCCTATGTATAATTTTTCGCAGCCTGCGATCGTCAAGGCCTGGTTTGATTCTGTGATGCAAAAAGGGGAGACCTGGGATATGGCCCAGGGCGGATATGTCGGGCTTTTGAAGGGAAAGAAGGCGCTTATTATTTCCTCGAGCGGTGGCGTGTATGAGGGAGAACTTGCGTATCTGGAGCACAGTGCCAGTTTAAGCCAGGTTCATCTTGGGTTTATGGGCTTTGAGGTCGCCTCAGTCATCGCGGCTGGCATCAATCGGTATCCTGAAAAAGAACAGGAGATCCTCTCGGGGGCCAAGGTCAAGATTCAAGAGATTCTGTCTCGTTGGGTGAGTTAAGCAATAGTTCTTGGCATATCGCTGAGGATAAATATAATCGTAGAGACTGGATGCTATGGTGAGTATCCAGTCTCTTATTTTTTTAATGAGGCCGCCATTTGCGGAATGGAATGAACGTAAATGGCAGGCCGAATTAATCCCGTCCCGGCCAACGGCTGGGATCGGGATAGTATAGGGTAGGAAATATGCGCATATTAGTTATTGAAGATGAAAAGAAGATCGCGAGTTTTATTCAGCGCGGCCTCAAGGAAGAGCACTATGCTGTCGATGTAGCCTATGATGGGGAGCAGGGGCTTTATCTTGCGGAGATCAATTCTTACAATTTGATCGTTTTAGATATTATGTTGCCGGGGAAAGACGGGATCTTCATCTGCCGGGAGTTGCGTAAGAAGGCGGTGAAGACGCCGATCTTGATGTTGACCGCACGTGATGCTCTGGAAGATAAGGTTTCCGGTCTTGATTCAGGTGCGGATGACTATATGACCAAACCTTTTGCCTTTGAAGAATTCCTTGCCAGGGTTCGCTCTCTTTTGCGTCGAGATGCGGCTCAGACTTCCAATGTTCTTTTGGTCGCGGATCTGGAGCTTAGTCAGTTGTCTCACAAGGCTCGTCGATCGGGATCAGAGATCACTTTGAGCAGTAAAGAATATGCGCTCTTAGAATTCTTGATGCTTCACAAAAATGAGGTGGTGACCCGCACCATGATCGCGGAGCATGTGTGGAACGAGGCCTTTGACAGTTTCACCAATGTGATCGATGTGACGGTCAAGCATCTACGCGATAAGATCGATACAAATGCGGTCCTTCCTTTGATTCATACAATTCGCGGTAGTGGCTACATGATCTCTGAAAAGCGTCCATGAGCCTAGATCTTTCAGCAGCACAGTCTTTTCGACAACATAAGTTGCACAAAATTGTGCGGATGAAAAATCGTCGGCTTCCACAATGTCTTCGCATGGAGAATCCGAGGTTATCCCGCATACCTTCATTTATAGTGAGAGATACGGGATGAAGTTTAATTCTTTTAAATTCAGGCTCAGCCTTTTGACCTCTCTTGTTTTGGGCGTGGTTCTTCTTCTTTATAGTTATTTTTTGTATTGGGGATTGTCTGTTGCTCTCTACGATGATCTTGACAAAGAATTGAGGACCAAGGCGAATGCGACGGTTCATGTTCTGGGGTTGTATTTGAAGGTGGCCGGCGATTCGCCTCGGGTTGTGGATTATGTCATTAACCGGATCAATTTCCCCGAGGATGTGGATGCCAGGCTTGAGATCGTTAGCAAGATCGATTATTACTGGACGCGTCAGTTTGAGAAGCTCAGTATGCAAGATGATCTCATGCATCTTATTTCTCCCAGCGGGAGCACCTTGGGGAGAAGCAAGCGTCTTTCCAATGATCTGCGGCAAATTTTCATTGAGGAATTGAAACACGGGGATCAGACAAGTCCTGTTTTCTCAAGTATCCGCTACAAAAATCGTTATCTGCGTATGGTTTCAGTTCTCTGTTCTTTTAACGATAAGGCGCCGTATATTCTGCAGATCGCGGTATCACAAAAACCGATCATTCAACTTTTAAAAAGCCGATTACTTGCGATTATCACGAGTATCCCTGTGATTTTCTTACTTACTTTTGCGATTGGGTTCTTTTTTGTGAGCCAGCTTATGCGTCCCGTCCTGGAGGTTACCAAGGCTGCTGATGCGATCAGTCATCGAGATTTGAGTTTGCGTGTGCCAGCTCGTTATACGGATGAGGAGATGCGGCGCTTGGTTGCGGCGTTCAATGATATGATTGCGCGCCTGGAAAGCTCTTTCAAACATATTGAAGAATTCAGCTCCCAGGTGGCGCATGAGTTAAGGACGCCACTTGCTATCATGCGCGGTGAATCCGAGCTTGCGCTTAGAAAAGACCGGGATCCCGAGGAGTATAAGCGTGTTATTCGTATCAATCTTGAGGAGCTTGCCAGAATGCTCAAGACTGTTGAGGATCTTTTGCTTCTTGCGCGACTGGATTATAAGCCCGAGATTTTCAAGAAAGAAAGTTTTGATTTCTATGTCTTTTATCGGGAGGTTTTTGAGCAGGCTCGTGTTCTTGCGGATGGGAAAGGCATTACGTTGGAATTCGTTTCTTCACCGCAGCAAGTGATGGTTTATGGCGATAAGCATCATTTGCGCCGGCTCTTTTTTAATCTTTTGCATAATGCTGTTAAATTTACTCACGTGGGTGGCATGATCAAAATGTCTTTAAAGACTCAGTCGGGGAAACTTTGGGCGCATATTGTTGACAATGGTGTTGGTATTTCGCTTGAGGATCAATCCAAGGTTTTCAATCGGTTCTTTCACAAGGATCAGGGGGTTGTGACCGATGAAGCGGGAAGCGGATTGGGCTTGAGCATTGCCATTGCCATTGCCCGAGGTCACGGTGGCGATATTTCTGTTCACAGTCAGCCTGGTCAGGGGTCTGATTTTTTTCTGAGTTTGCCCATGGTCACTTAAAAGTGTATGAAATTTTTTTAATGTTTTTTTAACGATATTTTCATATACTATTTGATATCTTAAAGACTGTGGGAAGAGTCGTTTCCTGTAAAAAGATCCTGTCAGAATAGTTTCTGCGGGAAAACAGTTAACAGAAAGGGAGAGGGAATGAAAAAGACGTTAATGGCGGTTCTCATGATGGTTGGTTTTTCATGTCTCCTCAGCCTCACACCGGTTCGTGCCCAAGAGAATACTGCTGATGAAGACAAGTTCTCTTTTGGTAAGATCGTGAGTGTTGGCGAGGGACAGATCACGGTGAAGGAGTATGATTTCGCCAAGGATGCAGATGTTGAGACGATCTATTTTTTGACGGCTGAGACAGAGTTGGGGAATGTCAATGCTGTTAAGGATCTGGCGGTCGGGGATGATATTGTCCTGGACTATGCTGAGAAAGACGGCAAGCGCACGGTGACAACGCTCGTGAAGGAAGAAAAGGGCGCTGAGACACCTGTGGCTGAGGGTGAGGCTGGACAGGCTGCTCCTGTTGCGGAAGCGGTTCCGGTAGAACCTGTTGTCGAGGCTCAACCTGTGAGCGAAGCAGCTCCTGAGGCAAGTCAGCAGTAATTGATACAAGTCGTAAGAAAGAGCCCGTAAGGGGAACGTAACAACAGTATTGTAAGAAAGAGACGCAAACATGGAAAAAGGAAAAGTGAAGTGGTTCGATCGTAAAAAGGGTTATGGTTTTGTGACCATGTCCGACGGAAAAGATGTCTATGTGCATTACAGCGGCATCCAGGCAGAGGGGTTTAAGTATCTTGTGGACGGTGAAGAGGTTGAGTTTGAGGTCCAGGAGGACACCCGTGGTCCTAAGGCAGTCAATGTGATCCGTCTTAATCCACCGCCTGAGAAGGAACGTGCTCCGCGGAAAATGGGAATGTAACCACTTTTCTTCATAGAGCACTCTAAGAGGGGATGGGAATGAAAGCCCATCCCCTTTTTATTAATGAGGCCTCAACTTATGGAGGCCATAAGGCCGACATAAGTTGTCGGTCGAATTAACTCCGTTTCGCCGCAGGCGAAATCGGGGTAAGGTCTTTAGATTATGAGTTTTCTAGTTATTTTTGCCACAGCTGTTGGTCTTGCCATGGATGCGTTTGCGGTTGCGATTGCATCCGGCGCTTCTGGTGGTCTGCGTCTGGCAGATGCCTTTCGTATCGGCGGAAGTTTTGGATTCTTTCAGATGATGATGCCCATTCTTGGGTGGCTTTTGGGAAAGAGTCTGGAGCGTTTCATGGTTTCATTTGATCATTGGGTGGCTTTTGGGCTTCTTGTTTTTATTGGTCTTAAAATGATCCATGAGTTTACACTTCCTGAGTGCGAGCGATCTTCTGAGCAGATGACCAAGCGGAGACTTTTCTTTTTGTCCATCGCGACTTCAATTGACGCCTTGGCCGTTGGCGTGAGTTTTGCTGTGATTGATTATCCCATCTTCATATCTTCGGTTATTATTGGTGTTGTGACTTTTCTGATTGCGACAGCTGGCGTTCTCATTGGTCGGGTCTGCTGCTGTGTTTGGGGCAAGCGCGCAGAATTGGCAGGTGGTATTATCCTTATTCTCATTGGCCTTAAAATCCTTCTGGAACACTTAAAATAAGAGTTTTTATATTATCTTTCTTACTTGTCAAGTCTGTGGCTTTAAAAAGATAAGAATTTTAGAGTCAAATTTGTATTAAACATCATATTCTCCTAATAGTTACAAGAAATTGTAATAGCGTTTTCTCGGCCCGCCTCGTTTAACCCCTTATATATTAAATATATATAGTATACTTCGGTTGGTGGAAGTTCGTTGAATTAAGGGGCATGGAAATGAACGGGAAATTCTTCAAAAGATTAATTTCTTTCGTTACGCTTGTGGCGTTTGTGTCCACAAGTGTAGCGTCCTCTTTTGCCCAAACGTTGAGCCTTCCTCAGCCTGGGACCATGGTGAACCTGTCGGCGAGTTATCAGCCACCAGTTCTTCAGGGCATTAAGGTTTATTCTGAAAACCCATTCCAATTCGACTTCATTTTGAACCCTGGCCAGGAGACGCGCTCTCAGGATGCGCTCAAGGACGAATCTAGCAAGCTCATCAGATATTTTCTAGCCTCCCTTACGATCCCTGAAAAAGATCTTTGGGTCAACCTGAGCCCTTACGAAAAAGATCGTATCATTGCCTCTGAGTTCGGGAAGACTGAAATGGGGCGTGATTTGTTAAGTCAGGACTATTTGCTCAAGCAGATCACCGCGTCTGTTATCTATCCTGAAGGCGACGTGGGAAAGAAGTTTTGGAGAGAGGTTTATGTCAAAGCCCAGGAGAAATTCGGGACAACGGATATTCCGGTGGATACCTTTAACAAGGTGTGGATCATGCCGGATAAGGCTATGGTCTATGAAAGAGGTGAGACGTCAGACGTTAAACGTCAGATGCTTAATGGTTCAGCGGTTGCTTATATTGTCGAATCGCGGCTTAAAGTCATGTTGGAAACAGATTATCTTGCTCAGACGAGAGCCAAGAGCCAAGAGGCGAGAGAGGTAGATGCTGTTGTCGTGCCCTCTGCTGCGGATTCGTCTCTCGTCTCTCGTCTCTCGTCCCAAGATTCTCAGGAATTAGCCAAGTCTGTTCTCCGCGAAGTGGTCATTCCCATTCTTGAAAAAGAAGTCAATGAGGGCCAGAATTTCGCTCCATTGCGTCAGGTCTATCAATCGCTGATCCTTGCGGCATGGTTTAAGAAAAAGATCAAAGAAAGTATTGTGAGCAAAGTTTATGTCGATCAAAACAAAGTTTCAGGCGTTAAGATCAATGATCCGAAGATGTCAGACAGGATCTGGGCCCAATATGTGGAAGCCTTCAAAAAAGGGGCTTACTCCTATGTTAAGGAGGAACAGGATCCGCTGACGCAGGAAATTCTGCCGCGTAAGTATTTCTCAGGCGGCGTGACGTTTAAGATTCCGGAGTTGGCGATGACGTCGCTCGTTCCTGACGAGCCATCCTCTGCGATGATGATCGAAAGAATTCAGGTTAATCCCATAGACATGCCTGATTCGGCGATAAAGGGGGAATCTCCTCAGGCGCAGAAGACGGTTTGGGATATTGATACGGATAATCCCGAGCAGGTTCAGGATCTTTATGGGGAGGTATTTGGTCGTACGGGAAAGGAGCCGTTTGCGGTTAAGGCATTTATTAATGACCTGAAGGTCCTCAAGATCGTGAATCCGGGGCGCAAGGTTCCCAAGAGCGTTTTGTATCTTGCCTCCGGATCTGACATCATGGCCCCTGTTCTCGCCGCTGGGGCTTCCGAGGTCGTGATGGCCGGCAATCATACTTTTGACAGCAAGATCTTTCTTGCTCGGTTGGCCGAGGGAAGAAAGCCCAGCATAGCGAATTCTCTAGCGAATCGGGGATGGTTTTATAGTCCTGAGATGCAGTCGGCAAGGTTTTATGAAGGCATCTTAGAACAATGTGAAGCGCTGAATATCCCTAAAGAAGATATTGAAGCGGGCACATCACCTGATGGGCTTGAGTTCTTGCGGATTAAAAAACAGTGGCCAGGGTCTGTGGAAAAGCAGGTGACGACATTTTATTTTGTTAGGGTTATGGATTTGATGAAGCCCGAGGACTTTCCATTAGCATTGGACGATATTACCAAGAGACGCAAGTTCGATGTCTTGATGATGAAAGCCGGGGTTGATCTGGCTGGGAATTTTGTTAAGTGGCTTCCCTTGTTGGCCTCTAGGGTCGTTTCCGGTGGCGATATTGTCCTTGATACTGTCAATAATTATCCGAAACGATCCTACGATCCCATGCCTGTTCTTCAGCAGTATGGCGTGTCTGTGGGCACGTCGGTTAAGGTAGACACTTCAGAAGACTACGGTGTTTTTGATACAGTCATTTCGCGCGGCCCAGATGCGGAGCCGGCGATGGCGTCTTTAAAGAAGAAACTTCTGGAAGCTCCTGTCCTTAAGCCCTCAGAGCTTGTTGATGGTCCGGTTTCAGGAAAGGTGATCGTTTTGAAGGACGTGTTGCCTGGTCTTACGGCTCTTGAGCACGAGGAGTTATTTATTGATCTTCAGAAAAAGACGCCAGGGACTTTCTCGCGCAGGCATATGGAGTCAGGCTTTCTTCTTATCAATCCGAGCGGCGATGTCGAGGGGCATGTTGGTGTCGATGTTTCAAGTCCCACGAGAGCGTATCTGCGTGAGTTATGGACATCTCCCCGGGGAGAGAATCGCGGAACATATTTGATGGGGGCTGTTCTTGAAGAGTTTAAGAGAAAAGGCGTTCAGGTGATTCATTGGAATTCCAATATGACAGCCGATGGGTTTTATCATCGTTTTCTGACTCCACGGGTTGATTATAGAACATGGTCTGATCATATTTTTGAGATCTATCTGGATACCTGGGGTCAGCTGGCGAAAACGTCATCAGCCAGGGACGCCCAGCTGTTGTATCTGAAGACAATTCTTGAGCGTGAAGAGGCAGCGCGGCAGGCCTTTCTCCAGATGGAAGAAAAAGGAGGGGATTTTGTTCTTCGGAATTGGGATGGATGGGGTCATAAACTGAATATTCATTTCGAGAAGACGACTGGTAAGTGGCAGATCCCGAAAGAAAAAAATGATTTGGATGATTATGTATGGGCCAATATTTCAAGTTATGGCGAGCGTGACTGGCTTGTGGCTGAGGCATCCTACCTTGATTGGGTCGACATCCATCACGCAGGAGTAGCTGGTCAAGAGTTTTTGAAGGGCAAAAAACTGGCCTTGAAGACGCGATCTATGTCTGAGTCAGCGATGAAGGTGAGCACAGTGTTTAATTTGGGAGTTTTGACTGTGTTTTTTTATTTTTATGTGCCAGCGCTTAAGAACAGGGTCATGGAATATAACAGGGCGATTGGGGGGAGTCCGGCGGCGCTGATCCAGTCAGGAGTGGCGGCTGCGGGAAAAGCACAGGAAAACGCAGTCTCTGTCGATATTTTGGCGTACGGGTCTCCATCGACGAATGATCGTCAGGAATTGGGGAGGATCCTTCATGTCCTGGAGAATGACCAGGAAATTCTGAAAGTCGCTGGAAGCAAAGATGTTCCTCTTGTTGGGCAACTTGAGAAGTTGGTCCGGGAGTACAAAGAGGCGTTGGTCAAGGCGGAGCGGGCGATGGCGGGGCAGAAGGCGGAGTCGGCGATGATGTCTTCAGAGGAATTTTCTGAGCAGGATATTGCTGATATTGCTCGGCAGATCGTTGTTGAGAAGGATTTCTTTAAGACGGAAGAGATACATCTGAGGCTTCAGAAGATGCCCAATGCCCAGAGGGTAGAATTGTTGCGTGCGATCTTGGCAGTGCCTGAAGTTCTTTGGGGCAAGCCCAGATTAGGAAAAAGATTCTTCACGCGATTTTTGAGCGAAATGTTTGAGGATGGCTTTTTTGATGCCTTGCGAGATTCTGGTCATGCGCACCTTTTAGTCATGGCGCTTCAACATCCCTCTTATGAGATGTCCTTATGGGCATCAAAAGAGTTGATGGGTCATCTCGACATTTATAACAGATCAGGGTATTTAAAAGAACGCAGAGGGGATCTTCACATGTTATTTGATGGTTGGAGAGTCAATGAGGTCATGTTCCATGATGGGGCTGTCAATATAGCCTCGGCTCTTTTGGCGCTTGAGGGTCAGGGCGCAGGCGCCCGGATTCAGACTGTTCAGGATTTTATTCGGGAACGGTATCTGGCGCCTATTGTTGATCTGGCTCCTCATCAAAGAAGGTGGCTGGAGGCTAACCAGGCAGAGTTTGTTAAGGGCCTTGATAGAGAGCATGATGAGCTTTACGGGGTTAAGAAGGGTGTGAAGGCTTTGCGGGAGATTGATCAGGTTCTCAAGGAGCATAATGCCGTGGCTCTTCTTTTAGGGAGCACGGCGTTTAGTTTGTTGAATCTTAATACGACAGAAGGGGAGCTCAGAAAGCGTAGTGATGTCGATGTGATTGTTTTGCGTAAAGGGAGTTTGGATGAAAACAGTGTTGAGGGTTTTGATCTATTCTTCCCGAGAGAGACCGATGAGGCGGGGACGATCTGGGAAAATTCATTCGGGGGCATTGTTAAGACGGGATTTTCTAATCATGTTGCTGGTTTATCTCCTGGCCTTTATATTCCATCAAGAGAGAGAATGGTAAATTTGATTGAAACAACAGCTGTGGCTGTATTACGGAGTATCGATTCTGACAGGTTTGATGATGTTTATACCGACGGGATCCAGAAGGCTTTTCTTCGGAAGATAGATGGAGATCTGTCCGGGCTTTCTAAGCTATGGACAGATAATTTTGGTGGCCAGACACAGGTGATTGATGATCTTCAGCTTAAACCATTTCTTCCTCATGAGCTTAAGGTTTTGAATCTTTATGATCCTGATTCTGAGATGCCTCTGGGGAAGTACGAAGAGATGTTAAATGGGATGATTCAGCGGGGACCTTTGGGAATGGCGAGTGTGCGGAGTGATGCTCCCGCCGAGTTGGCGATGGCACCTTCTATGCCCGGGGGGAAACTTAAAACCGCATGGCTGGTATTTGACTCCATCAGGGATCTTTTAGCTCAGAAGGTTCGATCTGTGAGTGAGGGGGCGGTGGTTGTTATTGGACCTGGCAATGTTCCTCAGGAATTGACATGGATCAGGAATTGGATGGGAAGTGATGTCTTGGGGATTGAGCGGGAGCAAGATCGAGTTGTTAAAGCTCAAAAGTATATTGCCCGTGAGAACGTTCATTCCAAGGAGCAGCTTACGCTTCAGCAAGGCGAGTTGAAGGATCTTGGAGGCATTCTTGCGGGCCAGCAAGCCAGTCGTCAAAAAGTCAGGTTTTTATATGCGGGAAATATTACGTTTAATGTTCCGCTTGAGAGAGATGAAGCATTAGCCATTCGCAATAATCTTGTTATGGGTGGTATGGCTGTTGTTAGTGCTGGGTTGTCCAAAGAGTTTAGACAAGTTTTTCAGGATGAAGTGGATGCTGGCCGGGGTCGGTTTATTATTCCTCTGGATCAGCATGTGATGGTTTTTCAAAATACAGTTGAATTAGCGATGATGGATGATGGGGTGAGAACAGATGGCGCAAAGAGCAGCGAGCGAGCTATGGCGATATATCAAGGGGATTTCCGAAGTGTGCAAGGGCCATATCCTGAGAATCAGGATTTTGTTTGGATGGATGAAAAAAGAAAGTCGATGGCGATTGTGGCGGATGGGGTAGGAGGGGAGAAGAATGGGGCTAGGGCAAGTCAGATGGCGGGTATGATTATCAGAAAGCATATCGAGGACAAGGTATTCTCTTCTTTGGATGACGTGAAAAAGGCGTTACAAGAGGGTGTGCTGGCGGCGAATCAGGCGATCCTAGACGCAAAGATCGAGGGGTCAACGACTCTCAGCGCGGTTTATGTTTGGGCAGATCCTCAGGGAGGACATCATTTAGTTGGAATTAACGTGGGGGACAGTAGTATATTTTTAGAAAGAAGCGGAACTGTCGAGGAGATGAGCGTGGATGATTCTGCTATTGTGGAATTTTATAAAGGGAATGTTTCCCGGGACAGTTTTACTACGGATAGAAAATATTCGGACCAACAGCCGATAGGGTTTGACAAGAAGAAAGGGGGAGAGATTTTTGACTGGTTGTTGGCGAAGGGATTATTAAAGATGTATGTGGATGGGGACGGGGTTATTCGTTACCGTCTTAATGCGAGCCTCAGCAGGATCGAGAAGAAATTGAATGGGTATCCTGGTCAGTTTACGAGTTCAGAGGCAGCCCGCGTTTTGACTATCTTGAGGTGGTCTGATCAGAGGATTCCCGACAGGTATTTGGAGGTAAATCCTTTTCGTAATGTCATAACGGACGGGTTAGGTTTTAGAGGGAAGTCTGGATTTAAGGACAGTCAGATGATTTATAAGAAACTGGAGATTGGTGATAGGGTCTGGCTTATGACTGACGGGATTTCGGATAATCTCGGGCGTGATGAGATCAAAAGGATTTTGAGCAAAAAAGGAAAGACGCAAAAGGAGCAATTTGCTGCGTTGTTCCAAAGGACACAGGAAGTTCTTGATTATAGGGTTTCCTATTTAAGAGACCATAGGAAGTCGGATGATAGAACGATTGCTGTTATAGGTGTTCCTGATCCCCGTGTGACTATGGTTGAAGCTGTGCCGTCAGTAGAGTCGCAGAGGTCGTTGCCTCTTCCTGTTGATTCGGGAGAAAGTTTGTTAGTAACAGGTCAGGAGGGAGAAAGGTCTTTTATATTAGGGACATATTCAATTCCGGGAAGTGGATCTGGTTATATACATGCTTTTGAAAAGATTTCGAGGAACTCTATTGGTCGTAGCTATCAGCTTTATCTGAAGTATTCTACGGATCCTCAGACTCCTGATTGGAAGGATGACGATGTTTTTAGTTCTGCAAGTTATATGGGCATGACAGATTTGGGGACAATGACCTGGAGCATGGATAG
>JADGCU010000084.1 GCA_015228785.1 Candidatus Omnitrophota bacterium | reverse complement strand
CCTCGCCCGTGATCTTCTTTACTGCCACAGCCGCAGAGGACTGAACATCCTTATCAAGATCACTTAAGAGTGTAATGAGGCCTGAAATGGCCTGGTTGATCTTAAGAGCCCCCACGATCTGACTGGCTGCTTTCCTGACGCCAGGATCGGAATCATGCAAGGCATTGATAGCAAAAGGCACACAACGCTCGCCAAATGACCAGCACAGGCAATGTAACATCTGACGACGGACACCCGCATTCTTATCCTTCATGCAGGAAGATAAGATCTCAAAACTTTCCTCATCATGATATTTAGAAATAGACCGAAGCGCGGCCAGGCGGATCCCCACATCCTCATGACGGGCATAATTCTTAAATATCTTTTTAGGAGTCGAGGCCTCTTCAAAAATACTGGCAGACGCGTTCAATATCTCAATGATCTGCAGCGTGTCCTGTTCTATAGAAAGAAGCTGTTCGAGCATCGATGCCGCGGTATTCCGGGGAAGTTTCTTGATCTCCCGCAAAGCCTGCGATCTTGTCCTCTTACTAGGAGATTGGAGGTCCCGAAAATAAATCTCCGCCTCTACCTGTTCAGCCTTACTAGAGAATTCGATACCCTGTAACCCAATCTGCTGACTAAGAACCTTCTTCTCCGCAACAGGAACATGGACAGAAACAGGGGTAGATTTTAAAGGGACTTCCGGAATGGCTATCTCAGAAACAAGATCAGCCGGTTCTACACGTGGAACCGGGACCTTTGCCTGTACTGCGACCGCTTTGGGTGGCGCCGCATTAATGGTTGTCAGGGGAGATAAAATCGCTGAAAGAGTTTTAACATAACTATCCGCATTGACAACTGGGGACTTTTCAGAGGGCTGAGGAGCAGGTTGAACAGAAACAGGTTTCTTGGGAGAACGATGAGGGCCAAACCCCTTTTCCAAACTTCTTACCGCAGAACCAAAAAAACGAATGAGATCGTTACCCGCTGGCGAAGAACTTTTTGTCTGCATAGTTGTATCGTCCAATAAGTTATATTCTCAACATCAATTTTGTTCTTATTATAAAGTTAAACAAAGAGAAATCAAGAAATTATAATGAATAGTTACGCCTTCTATGATTTCCCGATCAAGGCCTTCTTTTTCTGTTCCACATAATTAATAAGCCCTGTCAAGCGTTCCACTTCCAACTCAAGATCCTTGCTATGGCCTGCGTACTCAAACCTGATCTTATTATCCCTATACCAATCATAAAATTGTTTTCCAAGTGTCCGGAAAAACCGTTTATCCATAAAAAAACTCCAAAATTTACTTCATTAGCCCAGCAAAGCACTGATGCCACGTTTTAACGTAGCAGAAGCCTTGCCTGCGCTATAGGCCGCCACTGAAACAAAATCACGGGCCTTCACGCCTTTAAGATCCGCCTTTAACTGCCTTGAGACATCTTTGAACATCAAAATTGTCTCATCCGTGACCTTTTTGGCTTTCTGCCCCTGCAGTGCACCATCCTCATCAATAATAATATCCGCAACACGCTCGGCACTCTTAGACAATCCCTGGCCAATGCCCGTCATTGACTTTTTAATAACAGCTGCCTTACGAGCTGCAGCCTCTTTAGGCTGTTTTCTTTTCACTGAAGACGCCATAATTTTATCCTGATGGATGACCTTATGTCCTTACTGAATCCACAACCTTGTTCTTCACTGCCCGAAGCCCCTTCTTTTGAATATCCTCTACCGACAATTTTGGAGTTTTAGGCTGATTGCTCTTTCCTTCTCCCATATATTGTTCCCGTAACTCACGAAGCAAACGGGGCTTAATATAACTTTCTTTCGCCAGCGCATTCCAAACCTTGGCCTGACGCCTACGCTCTACAGGCGAAGCGGCGTAATTATATCCCTGATCCGTCCCTGTCATGGACACAAGCGCATCAATGGCCTCTTTGCAAACTTTCATACTCAGAGATTCAAGCCTCGGCACTAGACTCACAAAGGCAAAGTGATTAGCCATGATCCCCAGTTTGCGGATCGCAATACGCGCGACCCCCTCATCACTATCAGCCGCCAGGCGCGCAATAGCCGTGGCCTCAGGATCGCCAGCCGTATGATCAAGATGATTCACAATAAAACGGCGCACATGGGCATCCTGATCGCGGATCGCGGAAACGATCACATTCTTGGCCTCATCGGAATCAAGCTTGACCAAACCCATCACCCCCTGAAGACGCAAAGATGAATTTGCATCCGTAACAAACCGGCGATACAAGTCAACCATGGTCGGATAATCCAACTGGGTCAAAAGGGACAACAATTTTCTCTGAAAGAAACCATCTGCTTCCCGTGTCAGTTCATAAAGAAAAGGCACCGCTCGACTGGGCGCATTCCGAAAGAGAGTATGTAAGACCGCAAGCTTCTCCTCATCTGACGTGCTCTCGCTCCTCAGCTTACGCCCTGCTGTCTCTAAAAGACCATAATCTCCGACCTCACCAGCATCGATATGTTCTTGATTAACAAACGATTCTTCTATCACCGTCTCCTCGGAAACAGTCTCCTCACCAGCTTCATCAAGGATTTCCTCAGAAGACGAATTCTGAGCCGGCCCGCCAGTCAGAAAATCCGTCCAGGATGAACGAACAGGAGTCGAAGCGACAGAAACCCTCTCCTGCTTACGCGCCAAACGAGCCTGCTCAAGATCTTTTTCAAACCCTTCCCCTATATTCTTAAAGAGGCCCACAACCTCCTCGATCAGCTCATCAACGCGCCGGGTCGTCTGATTAACATCCTGCTCCACCTGTTTAAGGAAACCCTCTTCCTCCTTCCACAAAGTAGCCTCAGGATTTTCCGCAAAAAATTTCCTTTTTGTATCCATAATATGCCTGATCTCCTCTCGCTTCTTCCCCAACAATAAGGTGATCTGCTGGATCTTTTTGTCCGCAGCTTCCTGATAAGCCTTTGTTCTTTCGCCAGTAACATGAAGAAGCCCGGCTGAAAGACAATCATTAAGATCTTTCTGAACATCAAGAAGCTTGTTGGCTGCCACATGCAACGCCACATTCAACTGCGTGTACGACTCCAACTGTCCTCGACGAAGAGTCCCGGATGAACGCGGCTGCTCCCGCACAGTTGCTTCCGAAGCAGCAGGCGCGCCCCTCTCCTCAGAAGATTTCTGATGCGTTGGCGAATGAACAGATCCACCATGATGGACTGGCGCCGCATCTGGCCCCTTGAACTCAGACATGATGACATTCGTAACGCCTTTCAAGACCGCCATGACCGCATTCTTCGGAGCTTTCGAAACAGTCTTACGCGCTATCGATTTGGCAACCACGGGCCTCATCACAGATTTCGCTTTGGGCGCCTCTGCAATTATTTTAACCGGCGCCTTTACTGGCGATATCCTGCGTGACGTCTTTGATAATGAAAGCTTTTCTTTTCTATCTGATATTTTCTCGACAACAACATCCCGGATGAGCCGCTTGGCCTGTGCCATCAACGCGGGATCATCTGGATCAAAATAATACGCGATCGTTCCCGCCTGAATATTCTCATACAAGAGCCTACCCAAAGAGATAAGCAGGGAATCCCCCTGCTTTTCACATTCCTGGATCAACTCGAGCGTTTTCTTCGTAGGCATTTATAAGTTCTCAGCTATAAGACTAAAGCTCTCTATTCATTGTGTAATGTTAAAAGTGTAACGTGTAACAAATGCGTAATGCTTTCATGTTTAATGAGCTTGTGTCTTCCATAACACGCTCTCCCATTCCACCCGCATTACACATTACACATCACACCTTACACAATTATTACACTTCTGCGACGTCCTTCGTCACCTTCTCGATCTCTTGTTCTAACGCAACTTCAGCAGGGGCTTCTTTTTCAATGACCGCCTCGATCTTGGCCTTCTTGGCCGCACTCTTCACTGTTCCCCTGGTCTTGCTCTTACCCTTACCCTTGACAGAAGATGCCCCTGTCTTTTCCGAACGACCTTCTTTTACCTTGCTCTGGACACGACTCTGCGCCACAGATTCCATCCCCGCCTTAAAAGATACTTCCATCTCATGAATACTCTTTTCAACAGTCTGGGACACTTTATCCAGAACAAATTCAGCCTTCTCTCCCACGCTTTCACAAATATCGTTCGTCGCGGTAATCATGCTCTTCCACGGCTTCTGCTCCTCAACCTTGCGGATACTTGAAACCTTCTTGAAAATCTCATCAACCTTACGAATACCCGAGACCTTCTTACACAGAACGCCTGTCTTATAAGAAAGGGTCTTCACAACACCTTTTACCGTGGCTTTTCTAGTTCTTTCGTCTAACATAACTTTTACCCCTTTTTCTTTCCGGCATGAGTTTTTCCAAGGCCTTCTCAGCCGCTTTTTTAACATTATCATCCTTGTCCGATAACAAATTCTTAACTACCGTGATCGCCCCATCGGGCTTGACGATCGCCAGCATGTCCAAAAGACTGCTGCGCACATGGGCATTCTCATCCGTCCATGCTGCGATAGCCTTCTTGGCTCCCTCCTTACCGTAATAAATCCCTAAATACGTCACGGCAAGAGCGCGCACATGCGGATCTTGGTCCTTCAAAAGTCTCTCCATCGTCCGGCGATTCCTGTCACTCTCATGACTCCCAAGACTCTTGATCGCCGCTGTCCTGACCTTGGGATCTGCGTCACTCAACCCAAGCTCAAAGAAATCTTCGCTTTCGCCCTCTTTCATACGAGACACATTCTTCACAACAGCCTGACGGACCAAACTGCTTTCATCCTTCATCGCAAATTCATATACCTGAAGCAACACATCTTTTGGCGTAATGTGCGCAATCTGATTGATAGCCCCCTCACGATCGCGTTCTGAACCCATAGAAAGCTGTTTAATGTTCTTCTCAAAAAGTTTTCTGTTCGTATCAGAAGGAAAACTCGCTGTCTCTAGAATACTATCAAGCGTATTTCCACGACCAATCCTCTCCCGCGCAAAAGGAGCACTCGCCGAGCTTTCATCATCAACAACCTGATTAACCGCTGATTCAACCGTATCTGTGCCAAAAACAGATCCTGGCATAGTATCCTCAGCGGCAGCATGATCTTCTTCAACAACCGCTGGCTCTGGCGTTTCCAAGACCTCTTCCTCTACCACTACTTCCTCAACGGGAGATTCTTCCTCTACAGGCGAATCTTCCCGTGAAACATCTTCCTGAGAAACTTCCTCTTCTTCCGCGAGCTCTTCTTCCTCTATATCTTCCTCTTCAGACTCCTCATCATCCGACTCTTCTTCCTCTGCAGCATAGATCTCTTCGATCTTGGCGATCCTCCCGTCAAGATAGTCCAAAAGCCTGACCAGCTTTTCTACTTCCTGCTCTTTTTCCCTGCCCCGGGATGTGTAAAAGAAACTGACATCCTTGGATTTATAAAGTTCAAGGACAGTCTCGCCAAATAACAAGGCCAGCTTTCTCTGCTTAAGCTTGAGTTCTTCGAGCTGCTGTTCCATGAAATTTTCCCTCCCTCGAATATTTATCTAGAAACAAATAGTATCTGCGAGCAAAAAGAATAACAAGATTTATTTTGTCGAGGCCCCTTTGAAGAGAGATCCCCAAAAACCCCTCAAACCACCCACCTTGTCTTTTTGACCAGAAACCTTTGGCTGAGAAGCATCCGTGTCTTCCTTAAAATTCTTCCAAACAGAGATATTCCCAACGACCTCCTGATCAAGGGCAATGCTCGCCCCCTCACACTCAATGACAAAGGTCGGATAATTCTGATGAAGCTTCACGACGACTCCCGGCCGAATGCACAGGCCCTCAAGCTTATGGATCTGCTGATCATTCTTGCAATTAATATATGCAATCCGAGCATATTCGCCAAGTTTGATATCCGACAAAGGAATGATGAAGCTCAAGGCACTCTTGGTAGCCTGACGGCAACACTCCCCCTCAGGAATAGGCATGCCGTGAGGGCATTCCTTAGGGTGCCCCAGAAGCGTACAAATCCCATTCACGAGTTCCAAAGATACCGTATGTTCAAATTCACACGCAATATCTTCAACCTCCCCGCCACCCAGGACATCGACGACAAGGCGCTCAGCCAGACGATGCGCCCTGATCAGTTGACGCGCCCGGGCTTCCCCCTCAAGCGTCAGCTTAATGGTGACAGCCTCCGGACTCCGCTCAATAAAACCACACAATGAAAGTTCCTCGATAATCTTGGGATCAAAATCACG
>JADGCU010000083.1 GCA_015228785.1 Candidatus Omnitrophota bacterium | reverse complement strand
ACGTGTCCCCCATTTATCCTGTCACGGCCTAAACTCCCGCTTTGTGCCTCGACGCCCATCATCGATGTAGGTATCCTGACCTAAATGATCCGCAAGGGGAGGAACAAGCGCTCCCAGCCTTTTAGCAGCACAAAACTCTCCCCGCCAGATCCAGTCCGCAGGACACGCCATCCTCTTTAACCTCTCCAGGGCGAACTCCATCCCCGGACGATCAAACCACGTCAATGCCGCACCAAAAAATGGAAGCTTAAGAAGTTTATCCCCATTGGCTTCCCCCGGATAATACTGCGCATGATTCCCCCAACCTCTGTGACATAGAATAGCATTCACGCCTGGATAAGTCTTACGACATTGCGCAATGCGAGAAAAGAACTCTTCTGGGCCTTCTACCAGTGGGACCACATCATCCTCCATGATAATGACCTCAGAATAATTCTTCTGCAAAGCCCTTTGCAATGCCAATGCGTGCGATGTTAGGCAAGCGACCTCCCCCAGGAGCAAAGGGCGCCCCATCTTCACTAGCGCATCCTTCTCATTCTGCGGGAATACAACCTCCCCTGCCTCTATCCGCCGACGGTCAAAGGCCTCAAAAAATTCAATGCGAAACCCTCTCTCCCGACACCACAACCGCTCAATCTCTCTGCGACGCTCCGTTGCTCGCTTGAGATTAATACACATCATCGCAACCGGCTGTCTCCAGAAAATCCTTTTCAAAAAGTTCATGCCGATTCCTTCTGCCATCCCCTGTTCCCACAGACTTTCCGCACAACCTGACAGGCACCAAGAAACTGTTCACATCTAACTATAGGAGAATTATTAAACATGGGGGAACTTTACATCAAAAAGGAGCATGAAACAAGAGAAGTCTGCGTTAAACGGGAACACGTACCGGTACGTGTCCCCAATTTCATAGTTTTATTTCCGCGCCGCATGACACTCCGTACAGTTACCAATGAATTTCCCGGACTTATCAACTTCTGCGATCCCCAAATGGTAACCCACGTAATAAACAACACCCAACACAAGAAGCGCCCCTGCAAACATGAACCAAAAACGAAACTTTTTCACAAAAAGATTCATTTCTTCCTTCTCCCTTTATACGACATATTAATTTCAAACACGGATCTATTCCCTCCGTTACAAAGAATAAGCCCGTCTCTCTATTTACACCTGTCTCTCCTCACCAAGTATCACAGAACCAAATTCCTTTAAATCAAAAACATTTCCCTGAATCTGAAAACGCTCGCGAATACTCTTCCATATCTTTCTCCTCTGCTCATCAGACTGCAAACGAACAATCTCCCGCCCGCCGGGCCCTTTACTATGGTCTGAAGGATTCACACACCTGATCGCATCAACCACAGCAACCTTCTCTCTCTGATCCTGTCTTATCACATCTAAAAACCACAAATCACATCCGTGTCCCACAAGAACAGGATCGTAAACCTTCATAAAATCATCCAGCTTGCGACGCCAAAAGAGCGGGCAGGTCATCTCAACATAATTCGTAAACCGCAGGAATTTCCCTTCCTGCGCTACCGTGATCTCATGCGAAACCCTACCCGTTCTAAGAAACGCGGGCTGGCAAATCCACAGATCATACCTCTCACGAACCTGAAACATCTTGTTAATATCTTGCGTACTGATAATCACATCATCATCCATCACCATCACCGCATCATAGGCCGCAAAAATCTCCGGCCATTTCTGGTAAGCGTAATGAAGATTCGGGAATTTCCCCCCCTTATGAGCGTTGTAAAACTCACAAAGCCCGGAATACCGCCCTGGTTGATCCCCATAATATGTAATCCAAAGATCAAAATCCCGCCGGCCCTGAACCCACGCATCGACCGATGAACGATCCCCCGCCGATGTAAAGACAAGATATCTCGAAGAAACCCGCTCTTTCTTCTTTCTAATCTGAAGATCTTTTGAAAAGACCCCCAAAGATATCTTAAGCCACAGCTTTACCTGAGCCGGTAATAACAACACCTTATCAATCCATTTCTGATTCATCAAGGAACCTTGCCCTTCTCTAGATAATCTTTCTTGATACCCATAAAAAAATACTTATTCTAGTAAAATCAGCCCCTGCTACGATAGATCATCCTTCCCTTTAAATGAAGCTCAACGCACCTCGTCTATCTTTTTTAATTCAACGATCCGGTCGCGGAGTTTGGCCGCACGTTCAAACTCGAGATTCCGCGCAGCCAGCTCCATTTGCCGCTCGAGTTCACTGACCATCTGACCAAACTCGTACTCTTCCTTATCCTGACCCGCCACCTCACGCACGACCTCCTCGGCATCGGCCCATTCCTCAATGCCCGTGCGGATGGCCCGTTCGATCGTCTTTGGCGTGATCTTGTTGGCTTCATTGAATGTGCTCTGTACCCGCCGACGGCGATCACATTCGCTCATCATCACCCGCATCGCCTCTGACACGGTATCTGCGTACATGATGACCTGGCCATTTACGTTACGTGCGGCGCGCCCGGCGGTCTGAATGAGAGACGTCTGGGAACGCAGAAAACCCTGTTTGTCCGCATCAAAAATGACAACAAGAGAAACCTCGGGCAGATCCAATCCCTCACGCAACAGATTCACCCCCACCAGACAGTCGTATTTCTTGTTGCGCAGATCCTGTAAAATCTTGGTGCGCTCGATCGTCTCAATATCAGAGTGAAGATACTTGACCTTGACGCCCCTGTCCTCCAGGAATTCTGCGAGATCTTCTGACATGCGCTTGGTCAGCGTTGTCACCAGAACCCGCTCCTTACGCTCAGCGCGGATCTCAACCTCTTTCAAGAGATCCTCGACCTGCCCCTGGGTCGGCCGCACGAAGATCGCCGGATCCAGGATCCCCGTCGGACGAATGACCTGCTCGATCACGCGCCCCCGGGCTTCCTTGATCTCAAAGGGCGCCGGGGTCGCTGACACGTAAATGCGTTCCCCCACGATCGCCTGAAATTCCTCAAACCGAAGCGGCCGATTGTCCAGGCACGAAGGAAGACGAAAACCGTGACTGACAAGCATCTCTTTTCTGGATCGGTCACCCTCGTACATTCCCCGGATCTGAGGAACTGTGACGTGCGACTCATCGATCACAACCAAAAGGTCCTTAGGGAAATAATCGATCAGGCACGACGGCCGTGCGCCCGGAGGACGGCCGGACAGGACACGCGAATAATTTTCGATCCCGTTACAATACCCGGCCTCCCTCATCATCTCCATGTCAAATTTAGTGCGGGATTGAAGGCGCTGGGCCTCAAGAAGCTTGCCCTGGCCCTGAAGCTCGGCGACACGTGCGGTCATCTCCGCTTCGATCTCATGAAGCGCATCCTCCATGCGGGGTTCAGAGACAATAAAATGCTTGGCCGGATAGACCGCGACCTGCGTTAGCTCAGCGATCGTCTCCCCGGTCAAAGGATCGATCTGGCGGATCTTCTCGACCTCATCCCCAAAGAATTCAATCCTTAACCCATCCTGCCTGTACGCCGGGAAGATCTCCAGGATATCTCCCCTGACACGTATCTTGCCGCGGGAAAATTCGTAGTCATTGCGCTCGTACTGGATCGCGATCAGCTTCTTGATCGCCTCATCCCGCCCGATCGTCTCGCCCTTCTTAAAAAAGACCAGGCAATCACGATATTCTTCGGGCGCCCCCAAATTGTAAATACACGAGACGCTCGCCACGATCAACGAATCCCGACGGGACATCAGAGATGTTGTGGCCGCGAGACGCAACCGATCAAGCCGGTCATTGATCGAGGCGTCTTTCTCAATGTAAACATCGGTCTGGGGAATGTAGGCCTCTGGCTGGTAGTAATCGTAGTAGCTGACGAAATATTCGACGGCGTTCGTTGGAAAGAATTCCTTAAACTCACTGTAGAGTTGGGCCGCCAGTGTTTTATTGTGGGAAATAACCAGTGTGGGACGGTTAAACCGCGCGATCACATTGGCGAGCGTAAAGGTCTTCCCGCTTCCCGTGACGCCCAAGAGCACCTGCGCCTTATCGCCCTTGCTAAGGCCGGACACAAGATCCTCAACCGCCTTTTTTTGGTCGGGGATCAGCCTGAATGAGGATTCTAGACGGAACTCTTCCATGCTTCACTCGTAATGGGACCACATCCGAAGGATACCAACAACCTTTTCCTTTTTCAGAACCTCGTAAACCAAGCGATGCTGAAGATTGATCCGGCGGGAATAAAATCCGGAAAGATCACCCGCAAGTTTCTCGTAAGGCGGAGGATTCTGAAAGGGATCGCGTTCAAGGAGGTTCAAAAGAACCTGAGCCTTAAGCTTGAGCCCTGCGGCCGCAATCTTGCGAGCATCTTTCACAGCCTGACGGGAATAAGTCAGCTCCCAGCTCATCAGCTACCAGTCCAGTTTCCGGGCACGTTTCTTGAGCGGTTCTTTGGCGCCCTTAAGAATGGACTCCTTCATCCCCGGGATGGACATAAGATACAGCGTCTCCTGAATGGAACGCCAATCTTCCTCAGATATCAGAATCGCATTGTTGCGTTTACCCGTGATCTGGATCGGTTCGTGACTGGCCGCCGACTGATCGAGCAGCTGATAAAGCGTCGAACGGGCCTGTGTTGCGGTAATGGTTGTCATTGTCTGATCCTCCCATGAGGAGCGTACCATATTACGTACGCATTGTCAACGCCGCCTCCGCCCCGTTTTCCAAAAAGCAGGTTTACACTATTCATGCTTTTCATTTTTCGGCTGAATATGAAAGACCGTGATCTCAGGACGGGCAAAGAACCTGACGCGCGGCACAGCGCCACCTTCCATCCCCACACCGCGACTCACGAATAAATGGCTCCCGCCAGCTAACGGGTAGAGCCCGTCCTCGTATTTCTTGCCGTATTTGGATAACGTCACGATCGCCCCGTAAAAAGGAAGCGCCACCTGCCCACCATGAACGTGGCCAGACAAGAAAAGATCAACGCCATTCACGCCGATCTCCTCATGGATCCCCGGATAATGAAACAAAAAGATCTTAAAAATATCTGCGGGGACCTTGTCCAAAACCAAAGGCATTTTCCCTGGCTTCCAGGGGTTTAAGCCCGCCACGGCGATCTGATCCGCCCCGCGCTTAACAATCTTAAAGCGCCCGTCAAGTTCTTCAAAACCTGTGGACCGAAAAATATCCGCATCAGGCCAGTACCAGACATCCCAATTTCCCTGAACCGCAAATTTGCCTGATGTTGCCTCAAGCCTGCTGAGCGTACTCTTAAAAAGCGGCAGGGCCTCCAAAGAATTGATCGAGTCACCTGTAAAAACGATCGCATCAGGCTTAAGATCATTCACGATCCTGACCAGCCGCTCCTCATTTCTTACCTGCTTATCACAATGGAGATCAGATATCTGGACAATAACAAAAGAAGCCTGTTTTAACTTGTCTGTCTTGATATCAATGTGGCGGACCTCGAGCCAATAAGGCTCAATAAAAAACGCATCCACCGCCGAGAGACATCCCAGGAAAAAGATGCAGTGAATGATCCGGACCTTTAAAGTCGAGACAAGGGGTTGTCGGCGGATCAGGGCCAAAAGCCACCGCCACTCAAAAGCAAGAATGACCCCAACCGTTCCAGAAAAGACAACGAAGCTTAAAATTTCAACAAGCCTCATGATTTCTCCCCCTCATCATCCCAAAAAATTCTGCTCTTTTTCATAGCCTTGACTATCCCCAGGCCTTGATCTGCATTTTATCAATGTGCGCACGCTGGGTGGCAAGCCGCACACCGGAATAGAAAAAAGTCTTCGTGTCCCGATCGACAGAATACATGGGATAATAAATGCCACGCGCTTTCCCCAAAGACAAGACCATCTTATCCAGCGATTTCGCCATCGACTCAAAAATGCGCCACTTGCCATCAACGAAGAACATGACCCAGGCATGTCCGGAGATGTATTTTTTGTCATCATGGACACACAATCCAACAACAAAATGCGCTTGAATGCCCATCTCATGAAGCTTGCGCCAGGCCCAGAGGGCCGAATCCTCACAATCGCCCTCTCTGCTCTTTTCAAACTCTTCCGGCGTCTGCCAGTGATCCAGACAGCCAAATCTCCTTATGTCACTCTTGTAAAGACACTGCGTTACCAGAAAATTTTTAACATCATCGATCGTCCGCGCCTGTACAGTACTGACGCCAGACAAATACTCTGAGAACGGGCGGGGCGAGCCTAACACCTGATGAGGCAGGTTAACCGGAGCATTTTGAAAAGGATCATCTGT
>JADGCU010000082.1:4575-6292 GCA_015228785.1 Candidatus Omnitrophota bacterium | reverse complement strand
TGGTGGGCGTATTTGCGCCCTTGATCAATCCGCGCTCTGACGCCTTCACAAACCGCACAAGATGCTGGATTTCTTCGACGGAGGGAATCTCTTTCTCGATCTTCTCAACGGCTGTTGATTTAGCGAGTCCCGAATAGAAAAGGATCCGAAAAGCCTCTTTAAGAAGTTTCACACTGCTCAAGGGAACCTGGGCCCGCTTAAGACCGATCACATTCACCCCATACACAACGGCCGGATTTCCGTCGCAAAGGCCAAAAGGAGGCACATCCTGCGTGATCTTGGAGCAGCCCCCCAACATCGCCATTTTTCCTAAATGAACAAACTGATGGATCGCGGTCAAGCCGCCGATCACGACACGATCCTCGACCGTCACATGTCCGGCAAGAGTCGCGACATTGGCAAAAATATTGTCATTGCCTACGATACAATCATGCGCCACGTGCGCATAGGCCATAAAAAGATTCCGATCACCGATGCGGGTTGTGCCACCACCCTCGAGCGTGCCCCGATTCATGGTCACAAATTCGCGAAAGATATTCCCTTCCCCGATCTCAAGGAACGTCTTATCCCCGGGCTTGTGCTTTTTTATCCTGGGGGTCCAAGCCAATCGAGGCATGAGGAAAGATCCTGCAGCCCCGCCCGATCGTGGTCCAACCGGAGAGAATCGCATGCGAACCTATCTCGACATCATCCCCCAGCGTAACATCCCCATCGATCACTACATAGGGCCCAATCGTCAGATTATTACCCAACTTGACGCGAGATCCGATCACTGCTGTTGTATGAATAGAATTTGCCATAATTTTTATGCATCACCAAAAAAGAAACCCATCTCCGCTTCACAGGCCACCTCTCCCGCCACCTTACATACTCCCTTGGCCTGACCGCTGCGGGAACGGGCCTTGGTGATCTCAACCTCCATCACAACCTGATCACCAGGCTCAATAACACGACGGAATTTCACCCCATCAACAGACATGAAGAACGCCAGCTTCCCCTTCAATTCTGGTTTACTCAAGGCAACAACGCCAGCCACCTGGGCCATGGCCTCGACCATCAGAACACCCGGCATCACAGGTTTCCCTGGAAAGTGCCCCTGAAAAAAAGCCTCGTTCATCGTGACATTTTTGATCGCAACCGCACGTTTTCCAACCTCAAGTTCCAAAATCCTGTCAACCAAAAGAAACGGATAACGATGCGGAAGCACGTTCATGATCCCACGCACATCGATCTCACTGCCTTCTTTATATTCAACATGATGAAGTTCCCGCTTTGCTTCATAACGGGTCTTCTGCTCAAAGATTTTCTTTAATAGTTCGCGGTTAAGATTATGCCCACTACGAAAAGCGATAACATGTCCCTTGATAGGCAAGCCCAAAAGATAAAGGTCCCCGATACAATCCAGAAGTTTGTGGCGCACCGGCTCGTCGGGGAAACGAAGGACATTGTCCATAACGCCGTCCTTCCCAAAGACAAGCGTATTCTGATAATTGGCCCCGAGTCCTAACCCTTTGGCCCGAACGATCTCCGCCTCCTCAAAAAGACAAAATGTCCGGTTGGGCGCAAGTTCCTTTTCAAAAATTTCAGACGTGACAAGGGAAGTATACACTCCGCGCAACAAGGGATGCTCATATTCCAGGCTATAGGACACTTTTAATTCATCCGCCGGAAGAATGGTCACGGTGGCCCCGTTCTTCGCAACCGTAATGGGTTCTTT
>JADGCU010000082.1:0-4558 GCA_015228785.1 Candidatus Omnitrophota bacterium | reverse complement strand
GAGATCAACCAGCCCGGCCTCTTTAAGAGCCTTCACATAAAGGAGAGCACTTCCGTCCAATCCCGGGGCCTCATCAGCATCAATGTCGATAGTGATCGTATCGATCCCCAAACCCGCAAGCGCGCTCATCCTATGCCCGACAGTATAAATAATCGCATCGTTCTTCTTGAGAGCCGAATACCGGCCAGCCTCCCCGCCGTAAACCACATCAAAAGATCCCAGCTTGATCTCTGGTGCGCCGGGAAGATCTGTCCGAACAAACCGGATTCCCTCGCCGGACTTGGCAGGCTTAAAAACAACATTCACCGCGTGTCCTGTATGAATCCCGACACCAGACACCTTTATCTCTTTTGAAATTGTTCTCTGCTTAATCATGAGACGTCTTTATAGCTTCCTCGAGGGAGGCGACTTTCTTTTTAAGAAGTTTGATCTCATCAGCATATTCAGAAAGCCGCTGAACATGCGCATCCTGCCGCAAGGCTTTTCTATGATCCTGTGCCGGAAATCCCGAAACTTTGGCGCAAGTGGGAAGATCATGCGTCACCCCTCCCCGGCCGGCGATCACAACATCATCCCCGACGGTCAAATGCCCTGCGATACCCGACTGCCCGGCCATGATCACACGATTGCCGATCCTGGAACTTCCTGCGATCCCCGCATAGGCAACCATAATACAATTATCCCCAATGCGCACATTGTGAGCGATCTGAACATGATTATCGACCTTGGTCCCCTTGCCGATCACGGTCTTATCAAAACGAGCCCGATCGACCGTCACGCATGACCCCAGCTCCACATCATCCCCGATCACAACCGTCCCAGCCTGAGGAATCTTCATGTGCTGTTCACCCATCTGAATATAGCCAAACCCATCAGATCCAACAACACTCCCGCTATGAATGATCACATTGTTTCCAATAACAATATTCTCCCGAATCGTCACATTCGGATAAATAAGACAATTCTCGCCGATCACCGTGCCACGACCAATATAAACACCCGCAGAAATCATCGTATGGCGACCGATCTTAGCCCCCTCATCAATGACCGCATTTGGTCCAACACCAACGCCCTCTGCCAGGACAACACCAGGTTCAATGACCGCTCGAGAATGAACACCTTTGATCTTGGGGGAAAACGCATCTTTAAGAATCCCCGCAATGGTGACAAGCGCGATCGAAGGATTATCGGTCTGAATGACCGCCTTTCCCTCAATAGCAACATCTTTGCCAACGAGAATAGCCGTGGCGTGGGTTGCGGCTGCGAGCGGAAGATATTTCGGGTTCGCCAAGAACGTGAGGTCGCCCTCTTTCGCCTCTTTGATCCCGGAAATGCCGGTGATAACGGCTCCCCCGTCGCCGATAAGTCTGCCCTTAACAATTGCGGCGATTTCGGCCAGGGTTTTTTGCATAGGACGCCTGTTTATTTCTTGGGCTGCTGCAACTTCGAGTAATTTTCGTTTAACGTCTTTAAGATGGGCGCAGTGATATTAAGATCCGCCTGCCCGTAGATCAACGTACGATCATTGAGCACAAAAGTAATCCCCTGAGCCTTGGCGTACTCAGCCACGACTTTCTCGATCTCAAGAAGAATCTCACGGACTTTCTCGTCGCGTGCCTTGGTCAAATCCGTCCGTTTAGTGCGATCAAACTCGATAATTTCATTCTTCATCTTCTCCATGTCCTTCTCGGACTTGGTCTTCTCCGCCTCTTTCAACATGGCGAGCTTGCCCTGGAGTTCCTTGATCTGGTCAATCTTCTTATTGCGCTCTTCTTCAAACTTCTTGCTGTCCGCTTCCAGAACCTTGTCATAGGACTTCGTCTTTTCATATTCATCAAAGAGACGACCTACATCAACGTAAGCGATCTTGAGCGCCTGCTGGGCCAAGACCGGATAGGCTCCTACGATAAGAAAAGCCAAAATTAAAGAAAACACTTTCAACGACTTCATAACAACCTCCCGATTTTAATTACCCTAGTTTAGCGAGGCTCATCGATCTTTCCAAAAAATCGGCGGCCTTGTATTTTTATACAAGATCCCTGTCGGGATGCTTTCCGTCTTTAAAACCCACGACTTACGCTGAAATAAAACTTGCCGCTCTTACGCGAAGTCTCCCCGGGCTCCTTATTTAAAGGAATGCCGTAATCCAAATTCATAGGACCGATCGGCGTCTTCACCCTGAATCCAATACCATATCCCGAATAAAACTTCTGAGATACAGCATCAGCGTACTTGGCCGTCACATTACCGGTATCAAAAAACGTCGCAAACTTGATCACATCAATAAGCGGAATCGTATATTCCACCGTTGCGGTGACAATGCCTTCACCACCGATCGCATCTCCTGTCACAGAATCAGTAGGCCCGATCGCACGCTCATCATACCCTCGGATCGAACGCGCACCACCCGCAAAATACCGTTCAAAGATCGGCACTTTTTTAGCATTGCCATAAGCATCCACCATGCCAAGCCTGCCGTTAAACTCAAGGACAGAGTTATAGCGGAAAGGAACATAGTATGCCCCGCTTGTCTCCAGACGATAAAAATCCCTGTCTCCCCCGACAGGCCCTCCCGCAACGTCAGTCGATCCTGTCAGAATCCAGCCCCTCGTTGGCGAGATCTTGCTGTCACGCTTATCCTTTGTTAACGACCCGCCCAGGACGCTCAGTGTACTTGTGCCCGCTTCATCGCGCAGATCCGCAGACACGGAGCTTTCCATATTACCGATCTTGACATTCTCAATACGATAATACCCGGCCGCAGACAGATATTCAGTGATCTCTTTCCCCGCCCGAAGCTTAGTCCCGACACGCGTCTGATCGTAGGCATATCCTGTGCTGCTCTCACGCAGATACTGGGTGCGATACAGATCAAACCCGCCGGAAACAGGGTAATCAAACACCCACGGTTCCGTAAACGACAGAACCATATTATTACGTGAAGACCCCACCTCGGCGCGGGCACTCACCTGCTGACCACCGCCCGTAAGGGAAGGCCAGTTGGCAAAATCGAAATTCCGCTGCTCAAGCTCCACAAAGCCGATCAGCTGATCAACCGTGCTGTAACCACCACCAAAGCTGAAGGATCCTGTTTTAGCCTCCTTGACATCAACGACGAGGTCCTTCTGCTGCGGATCGCCGGTATCTTGAATGTCAAAACCAACTTCTTCAAAATACCCTAAGTTGTTCAAGCGCTCCTTACTGCGGCGCATCTTGACACCATCAAACTGATCACCTGGATACATCCTCAGTTCCCGGCGAACAACAATATCACGCGTCTGGGTATTGCCCTGAATCTTGATCTTATTAACATAGGCAATCCCGCCCTCCTCAACATCAAGCTTCAAATCCACCTGCCCATTCTCATTATTAAGGGAAGTCGATTCGCTGACCTTGGCAAAGATATACCCCTTATCAAAATAAAGAGACTTGATATTGGCCACATCATCAGCCAGTTTCTGCTTAGAGAAAATCTTGCCTCTCTTGATATCCTTCATAGCCAGAAGAACCTCGGGCTCGGAAATAACAGCTGAACCCTTCACCTGGATATCCCCGACATAATAACGCTTGCCTTCCACAACGGTCACATTGACATCTACAAGCCCCTGCTTACGCTGGACGATCTCGTAAGTCGACGTCGCATCAATGTAGCCATTCTTTTCATAAAAAGCCTGAACACGATCCATGTCCTCCGTAAGAACATCTTCCTTCAGAAAACCTGAATTAAAAACCCAATTGGAGCGCGATTTCATGACCTTGATAATTTTTCCATCACCATAGGCGATGTTACCCAAAACACTAATCTTGTGAACCTTGACCCGAAAGCCTTCACGAATAAGAAAATGCAAGCTGGCCTTATTCGTCGTCGCATCGACAACGCTCTCAACATCAACCTTGACGTCGCTCAGACCCTTTTTCTGATACATCTCCTCGATCGTACTGACATCATCATGCAGGACTTTCTTGTCTAAAAACTTGCCGACCTGAGTCTTGATTTTAGACAACAAGACTCTTTTGTTAAAATACTTAATCTTTGAAAAAGTGACCACATCCACAATCGACTTTTCCTCAACAAAAATAATGACCTTGAGCCCTTCTCCCTCTTCCTTACGATCAACTCGCACGTCAGAGAAATAGCCCGTATTGTAAAGACGCTTCAAATCATCTGAAATAACATTCTGGCGATATTCCTGTCCCACGCGGGTCTTGATCTTGGTCAGAATCGTCGCGATGCCAATGCTCTTATTGCCTTGGATATCGATCGACGTCACGAGCTTCCCGGAGGCGACTTCATCCGCACTGTAAGCAGGAACATCAGTTGAAGATGCCGCATCCGCAACCTGGGCATTCGCCTCTTCAGGCTTGGATACCGATGAAAGAGCCTGATCCACGGCCTCCATCTTTTTCTGCTCCTCCACAGCAGCCTGATCATTCGTAGCCTCTTGAGCCCAAAGGAGATTTGAGCCTGCAAAACTTGAAACAAAAACAAGAACAGTAAGTGGGATTAGGTATGTTTTTTTCATATGGGTTTGATTATACTTTCCTGTCGGTTAACTGT
>JADGCU010000081.1 GCA_015228785.1 Candidatus Omnitrophota bacterium | reverse complement strand
ACAAGGTGGCAAGGACATTTAAAAAGAAGATCATTGTTTCGACCCATCCCAGGACGAGGAAGAAGCTGGAGGCCCTGGGTAACCGGCATTTTGATCCCCGGATATCTTTTCTTAAACCGCTCGGTTTTTTTGATTATATCAAGCTTCAGATGAATGCCGCGTGCGTTATTTCTGATAGCGGGACCATTACAGAGGAGTCTTCGCTTCTTAATTTCCCGGCGGTCACCATCCGCCAGGCTCACGAACGCCCGGAGGGAATGGATGAGGGGACCTTGATCATGTGTGGTCTGAAAGCTGCGGATATTATTGATGCGATCAAGACGGTGTCGTCACAGTATTTAAAAGAGGATCGTCAATTTAAGGTTATTGCAGATTATAATGTGGATAATGTTTCCAAGAAAGTTGTCAGGATTATTATGAGTTATACGGATTATATTAACCGCACGGTCTGGCATAAATAATGAAGATCTTTCTTGTCGTTCCTCCGAACGTTCATTATATAGAGCCCTACTCCTATGTGAAGGCGGATAAGAATAACTCTATCCGTCCATCTCTGGGGTTGTTGTATCTTGCGGCGGCCCTGCGCAAGAGGGCTGATATCAATGTTCGGATCATTGACTGCAATGCCGAGGGGATAGGCCTGGATGCCTTGGGAGAGATCATCAGGAAGGAGTCTCCTGATCTGGTCGGATTCAGTGTCTTAACCTTCAATCTCCTTAACTGTCTTGATGCCGCACGGCTTATTCGTCGCGTGAGCTCGGCGACGAAGATATGTTTTGGCGGGTGGCACGCAACACTGTACCCTTATGAAACAGCCCGGCTGGAGTGTGTGGATTTTGTTGTTGTCGGGGAAGGGGAACAGACGTTTCCCGAACTGGTGGAATACTGTCGCAAGAAAGATCCTTCTGGCGATGGACGGGCGCATATTAAAGGGGTCGGATACAGGTCGTTGTCGGGGGAAGTTATAATCAATCCACCTCGGGAAATAGTCAGGGATCTGGACAGCCTGCCTTTTCCGGCGTATGACCTTCTTGATGTGGAGAAATATTCCAATCTTCTTGCGTGCACGGAAAACTCGATCAGCATCATGACCTCCCGGGGATGCCCGCAAAAGTGTATTTTTTGTGATCTGCGTGGGACTCCGTATCGCTTTCGTAGTCCTCAAAATATATTGGAAGAGATCCGCTTATGGGCTGATAAAGGAGTGACGGAGTTCTTTATACAGGATGATAATTTTACGATCAATCGCAGAAGGACGATCGAGTTTTGTGAGTTGCTGATCGCTTCCGGATTGCGGATCACATACAAGATCAGTTCGCGGGTGGATTATCTGGATGATGAATTGCTGGGATATTTGAAAAGGTCGGGTTGTTACCGGATCTATTTCGGGGTTGAGTCCGGGTCGCAAAAGACATTGGATTATCTGGAAAAAGGGATAACGGTACAGCAGATCAGGGATGTTTTTAAGGCAGCGAAGAAACACGGGATCGACCGCTGCGCCTATATCATGATCGGCGCTCCCGAGGAGACCCGGCAGGATATCCAGCAGACCGTTGATCTGGTAAAGGAGATCCGGCCTGAGCATTTGCACTGTTCCATTTGTACGCCGATGCCGGAAACCCATTTTTATAAAAGGCTGCTCTCGCAGGGGAAGATCAAGCGTGATTACTGGCGTGAGTTCGCTGAAAATCCGGTCCCTGGTTTTAAAACTCCTTTTTGCAGTGGGATCTTTAAGGATGAGGAATTGCGGGCTTTTCAGAATTCGATCCAAAGGGCTTTTTACATGAATGCGGGTGTTATCTTCCAGGAGATCATGAAGACAACAAGCCCCAAGCAGTTTTATGCAAAAACAAGAATGGCGCTCGGTGTCCTGTTTAGAAAATAATAAAAGTGTATTGGTGACCGGGGCTTCCGGCTTTCTCGGGCAGGCCCTTTGTCGAAAGTTGCTTGCCAGCGGCATTCGTGTTAAGGGCGCGGTACGGTCCTCTGAAAAACTTTCGAGCCTTCCTGAGGGGGCCATTGCTGTTCAGGTCGGTGAGATCAGCGGCGATACGTCCTGGGATGCGGCTTTAGAAGGCATAGGAGCGGTCGTTCATTTGGCCGGCATAGCGCACAGGACTGATAAACGGGCCCAGGATCTTTGTGAGTATCGACGGGTCAATGTGCTGGGAACAGAATGCCTGGCCAGGGCCTGTGCCCGGGCTGGCGTGCGCAGGGTTGTCTTTTTAAGTTCAATCGGCGTTAACGGGGATTCAACGGGTAAGGGGCCTTTTTCTGAAAATGATATTCCCTCTCCGGTTGGCGCGTATGCGCTCTCCAAATGGGAGGCGGAACAGGCTTTGCGGCGCGTGGCAAGGGATACCGGTCTGGAGGTCGTGATCCTGCGTCCACCCTTGGTTTACGGGCCCAAGGCTCCGGGCAATTTCGCCCGTCTTATGAGTCTGATCAAAAGGGGGATGCCTCTGCCTTTGGGCAGGGTCAGCAATACCCGTAGTTTCATCTACATTGAAAATTTAATGGATGCTGTTCTCTCTTGCCTTGAACATCCTCAGGCATCCGGGCAGACCTTTCTTCTGAGCGATGGCGAGGATCTGTCCACCCCTGATCTGATCAGGAAGATCGCAGCGGCGATGAATAAAAAAGCGATCCTGTTTTCTCTGCCGTTGGGAATTTTAAAAGCATTGGGGATCCTTGCGGGGCAGAGAGAGGCGATGGAGAAGTTAACGGGTTCCCTTCGTGTGGACAGCCGTAAGATCAGGCATCTTCTGGGCTGGAGCCCGCCATTTACTCTCAAAGAGGGGATCGCGGAAGCCGTGAGGGGAAGTTTGTGATGATAAAGCGCGGTTTTGATCTTATCGTGTCTCTGGTCTTTATCCTGCTTTTGGGGCTGCCGATGGTGGCCATTGCGATCTTTATCAAGCTCAGGTCTCAAGGGCCGGCTATTTTCTGGACTGACCGCGTTGGGATCAATAATGTCATTTTCAAAATGGCCAAATTCCGGACCATGCGCATCGATACGCCTCAGGTGGCCACGCATTTGATGAAGGACCCCGAGACCTACCTGATCCCCGGCGGGGCGTTTTTGCGAAAGACCAGTCTCGATGAACTGCCACAGCTGTTCAATGTCCTTCAAGGCGACATGAGTTTGGTCGGGCCGCGGCCGGCTTTATTCAACCAGGATGATCTGGTGGCGCTGAGGACCGAAAAGGGTGTCCACGTCCTCAAGCCCGGGATCACGGGATGGGCCCAGGTCAACGGCCGGGACGACCTGCCGATCCCTCAAAAGGTGGCTTTTGACGAATATTATCTTTCACACCGGTCTTTTGTTTTTGACCTGCGCATCATCCTTTTGACCGTATTTAAGGTCATCAGGAAAGAGGGCGTGCGGCATTAGTTTTGATATGGCGTCCCTGTTTTGCGGCAGTCAGTTTCGGATCCCCTTTTCCCATCAGGAAAAACACATTTTAATCATTTGTTTAAAATCGTTTTTTCTATATAATTAACTTCTTATGAGTTTAAAGTTATTGATTTTGAACTACAGGCGTTACTTTATTGCAGTTTTTCACCTGCTTTTGATCGCGGCTGCCTATATTCTCGCTTTTTATCTTCGTTTTGATTTTAATATAAGTAATATTTATTGGCAGGTCATTTTAAAGACATTCCCGGTTTTAGTCGGGATAAAAATGATCTTTTTCGGATATTTTGGCCTTTTTACCGGTTTGTGGCGATATGCCGGGGTGGCTGATATCTGGAGGATCATCAAGGTTCATGTCTTAAGCCTCCTGTGTTGTATCCTGGCGTTCCATTTTATATTTGGTCTCACGGGTTTTCCGCGATCGATCTTTTTCTTAGATTGCATCATCAGTTTTTGTTTTGTTGCAGGGATCCGCTTTTTTACGCGGTTGTTCAGGGAGAAATACCGTCCTGTTCCGGGAAGTAAGAGGAAAAAGGCCATTATCATTGGTGCGGGAGACGCCGGAGTTCTGGTCTTGAGAGATGCCAGGTCCAATCCGAAGACAAACATAGAAATAGTCGGCTTTATCGATGATGATCCTGCAAAAAAGAATGTGCATATTCAGGGGGTTCGTATTTTAGGGACACAAAAAGACATCCCCGCTGTTGTGAATAAATATGGGGTGGATGAGGTCATTATTTCGATCCCGTCGGCCAAAGGTGAAGCGATCCGGAGCATTATTGCGAATTGTGAAGTACTGTCCGTGAAGATCCGGATCGTTCCCGGACTGCAGAAGATCCTGAGCGGAGAGCTGGAAGTGCGGCCCCGGGATGTGCAGCCGGAAGATCTTCTGGGTAGGGAAACGGTCATTGTCAATGAGGGCGAGATCAGCAATTATCTCTCAGGTAAGGTTGTTCTGGTGACAGGCGCTGGCGGATCGATAGGGTCATGCCTTTGCAGGCAGATCGTGACGTTCGCCCCCAAAGAGGTTCTGTTCTTTGATTATAACGAAAATGATATCTATTATTTAAGTCTTGATCTTCGCAAGAGATACCCGCAGATCGTTTTTAGAAATATCATCGGTGATGTCAAAGACATCGGCCTTTTGAAGAACGTATTTTCGCTCTATAAGCCTGAGGTTGTGTTCCATGCTGCGGCCCATAAGCATGTTCCTTTGATGGAGGAGAACCCTGTCGCTGCGGCCAAGAATAATGTGATCGGAAGCCGGAATCTCATATATGCGGCGGATCATTATAAGGTGGATCGATTCATCCTTATTTCGACCGATAAGGCGGTGAACCCCACCAATGTGATGGGGGCGACCAAAAGAGTGACGGAAATGATCCTGCAGTCAAAGGCCAAAGGAAGCGGAACCAAATTCATGGCCGTCAGGTTCGGAAATGTCCTGGGTTCCAACGGAAGCGTTGTTCCTCTGTTTAAGAAACAGATCGAAGGGGGGGGGCCGATTACGCTGACGCATCCTGATGTGACGCGCTATTTTATGAGCATTACGGAAGCAAGTCAGCTGGTCTTGCAGGCGGGAAGCATGGGCAAGGCCGGAGAAATATTCATCTTGGATATGGGCGAGCAGATCAAGATACTGGACCTGGCCAAAGAGTTGATCACCCTTTACGGGTTGAAACCGGAAGAAGATATCAAGATCGAATTTATTGGCCTGCGGCCTGGGGAGAAGCTTTTCGAAGAAACACTGCTTAATGCGGAGAAGGATCAGGCGACCAAGGCGGATAAGATCTATATTGCGCAGTCCCGGAATTTTGATCCGCGCGCGTTAAGGCGCGATGTCAAGGAATTGGAGAAGCTGATCAATGTCATGGATGCGCCCGGTGTTGTCAGGAAACTTCAGGAGATCATTGCGGCATGAAATCAAAGATATTAAAATTCCTTGATCCGGCCATTGAGTATTTGATCTACGGATTGATCTTTCTTATTCCTTTTTCTATTGCCGGGGTGGGCATATTAACGGCCGCGGCACTTGTCTTCTTTCTGATCAAGCAGGCCCTCTCACCGGACTTTTCCAGTATCAAATCCAACAAGGTGTTTTTCTTGATCCTTTTGGTTTTCTTTGTTTTTATGGCCCTGTCGTTGTTGAACAGCGGGTCGCTCATCGGCAAAAGTTCGAGGGCGCTTTTTCTCAAGTGGGGAAGGTTTCCTTTGATCCTTTGGATGGTTATGGATACATTTAAAGATTCAAAACGGATTCTCAGGGCTTTATGGGTTGTTGCCGGTAGCTCCATAATATTGGTGCTATCGGTCTTTTCACAAAAGTTCTTTGATTTCGAGTTTGTCTGCCATAGGCCTCTGGTGGGGCGCAGTGTTACGGGGCCTTTTAAAAATCAGAACGATCTATCTGCGTATATCACGGGTATTCTTCCAATTGTTTTAAGTCTTGCCTTATGGAAGGGGAAGCAACTTCTCGTTCGGCCGGGTCTTTTTTTTCTGATCGCGATGCTGGTTTTGTCTTCTTTATGGACTCTTTGCAGGGGAGGGTGGGTAGGGCTTGCGGCTGGGTTGATTTCATTTGCTTTTCTCATGAATTATAATCGTCTTTCAAAGAAAATGTTTTTGGGGTTGTTGTTGGCGACGTATGTTGTTTGTTTGCCGCTGGTGATCATGATTTCGTTCTTCTTTCAGAATAGGGCGATCGCTGAAAGACTTGTGATCTATTCGGCCTCTTGGAAAATGATCGTGGAGCATCCGTTTCTCGGCAAAGGACTGGGAACCTTTATGGACCACTGTGCCGTGTATTCAAATAATTCCGGCACATATTATGCGCACAACTGTTTTCTCCAGATTTGGGCGGAGTCGGGGATCTTCTCTTTAGCGAGCTTTCTTGTGTTGGCGGGGTATGTTCTT
>JADGCU010000080.1:5158-6342 GCA_015228785.1 Candidatus Omnitrophota bacterium | reverse complement strand
AAGCAGGGACTTTATCCTTTAGCAGCTAAATATTTAAAGGAACGTATTGCGCGTGGCTCTGCGGATGATCCATGGACCCTTCAGGCGCAGGAAGAACTGGAAGTGGTTTATGATGCTATGCCGAATCTTCAGGCAGAGCATTTACAGGAACAAGCCGTCGTGCTTGATGATATGATCTCTGAGGGGAAGAAGCGTCTGGAAAAGAGGCTGGCTAAAGATACTACGACTTCTTTTGAGGCAGCGTATCAGGATGGAGTCGCGGCTTTTGTGGATAAACGTTTTGATGATGCGATCGCATCTTTAGAGACGGCGGTTGCTTTGAATCCGCGCAGTATTGATGCGCGCCATGCCTTACAAAGGGCGCGGCTTGAGAGTGATCGCGGTTATCTGCAGAGTGAAGCCCAGGAATATAGGGACCGGAAGAAGGGGATGGTTCTTGAGAATTATCTGGGCCCTGATTCCGGGCAGAATGTTCAGTCTGGGAAATAAAAGATTTTGTAGTTTTAAATCCTTTGATTAGGAAATAACAGCATCGCCTCCGGGCACGGAAGAGTGACCGGAATACAAGTGGCAGACCTTTCATTTATTAATCGATGTCAACTTCCCGAATATTCCTGATTGATGCGCATGCGCTTTGTTACCGTGCTTTTTATGCGGTGAAAGAGCTTAAAAATTCCAAAGGCCAGCCTACTAATGCGGTCTTCGGGTTCTTGAACATTTTACGCAAGCTTCTTAAAGATCATGCGCCGGAATATATGGCGGTTTGTTTTGACGTAGGTAAGCGTACCAAGCGTCAGGAGCGTTACGCTGAATATAAGATCCAGCGGCCATCTATGCCGGAGGATCTGGCAAGCCAGATCCCTTTTATTAAGGAGATCATTGAAGGTTACAGGATTCCGATCTTTGAAAAAGAAGGATATGAGGCAGATGATGTGATCGCCACCCTGGCTCGACGATTTAAGGGGCAGGGGCGTGAGGTCGTTATTGTGAGCGATGATAAGGATATGTATCAACTCATCACCGATGGGGTGAGGATCTACAGTTGTCGCAAGGAAGCGATCATTGGTCCGGATGAGGCTCGCGAAAAGTTTGGTGTTACACCTGAACAGATGATTGATTACTTGGCGCTCGCTGGGGATGCCAGTGATAACATTCCCGGTGTTGATGGCGTGGGAGAGGTGACC
>JADGCU010000080.1:1717-5119 GCA_015228785.1 Candidatus Omnitrophota bacterium | reverse complement strand
CATGCCGACAGTTTGAAGGGGAAGCTTAAGGACAAGGTTCTAAATGGAAGAAACAGCGCTGTGCTAAGCCATGAATTGGCGACTCTTCAGGGGGATGTTGAGATCGATGGCTCTTTGGAGGATATCCGTATTCAGCCTGCGGATAAAGAGAAGCTCAGGCATATTTTTGAGGAGCTTGAGTTTAAAGGATCTTTTGTGGATGCGACGCGGCTTGTTGCGGAAACTACGAACCGCATTCAGAGGGGAGATGATGCGGCTTTAGTTAGCGCCCGTCTTGAGTCAGAAACGCCGCGGGAAATTGTGAAGCCGGTTGATTTGGGTGAAATTTCTCGTGATGTCAAAGGTTTGATTCGTGAGGCAAGGGATGCAGGGCGTGTTGCGTTTTGGTTTGATTTTCCTGAAGATGGGGGAAATGATTTTTTCTTTGGAGCTAACGCCTCGGCGGGTGGGAAGGTGTATCAGTTGTTAGCCGGAGATGTGGAGGCTTTAAGGCCGATTCTGGATTCCAGTGAGATAGTGAAGAGCGTTTATGATCTTAAGAATGTCCGTAGATTGCTTTTTGAGAAAGGCCTGTCATTAAAAGGAGATGCATTTGTTGTCCTGTTGGCAGGATATCTTCTTTTGTCGGGGCAGGCGTCTCATGAAATCGATGCCTTGTCCTGGACATATCTTAAAAGGCCGATGCCTGAGGAGGGTTTTTCTGCGCATGCGGTGAAGGCGCTTTTTGATCTCGAGTATTTATTGCGTAAGGATCTTGTGGAAAGAGGGGCGGAGGGGCTTTATCGCGATATGGAACTTCCTTTAAGTCAGGTTCTTTTTGAAATGGAAGCGGAAGGCGTTAGTATTGATGTTCCGATCTTGGGAAGAATGTCTCAGGAATGTGATCTAAAGATTTCGGGGATGACGAAAAAGCTTTATGAGTTGGCTGGCGGTGAGTTTAATTTGAATTCGCCCAAGCAGTTAGGGGTGATTCTTTTTGATAAGCTTAAGTTGCCGGTCGTGAAGCGTACAAAGACGGGATATTCGACTGATGAAGAGGTTTTGACGCGGTTGTCTCCCAAGCATGAGCTTCCGGCGTTGATTCTTGAGTACAGACAGTTGGCAAAACTTAAGTCAACGTATATTGATGCGCTTCCCAGACTTGTTAGTTCTAAGACAGGGAAGCTTCATTGCTCTTTTAATCAAACCGGAACAGAGACGGGGCGCCTAAGCTCAAATCATCCTAATTTGCAAAATATTCCGATTCGTAGTGAAATGGGTCGGGAAATTCGAAAGGCTTTTATACCATCAGAAAAAGGTCGCGTGCTTTTGTCTGCTGATTATTCTCAGATTGAGCTTCGGATTTTGGCGCATTTGGCTGATGAGCCAGCTTTAAAGAAAGCATTCGCATTAGGTGAGGATATCCATCGTTACACCGCAGGCCTTATTTTTGATGTGGATCAGAAAGACGTAACGAAAGAAATGCGTTATGGGGCTAAGCGCATTAATTTCGGGATCATTTATGGTATGAGTGCTTTTGGCCTGGCCAAGGATTTGGGAGTTCCGAATAAAGAGGCGCAGTCGTTCATTGACAGATATTTTTTGCGGTATCCCGGGATCAAGACGTTCATGGAAAGAGAGATCGAGAAGGCGAGGGCTTTAGGTTACAGCGAGACCTTGCTCAAGCGCCGTCGGTACCTTCCGGATGTTCACAGTCGAAATCCTGCTGTCCGCCAGTTTGCGGAGCGACAGGCCATTAATACACCCGTTCAGGGGACGGCCGCAGATTTGATCAAGGCGGCCATGGTTGTGGTAGCGCATGAAATCAGGCGAGAGAAGCTTCTGACCCGCATGATTATTACAGTTCATGATGAATTGGTCTTTGATGTTCCTGAGGGGGAAATTAAGGTTGCTTCGCGTTTGGTTAAGGATGCGATGGAGAAAGTTGTTCAATTGTCGGTGCCGATTGAAGTGACGGTCAAGGTCGGAAAGAATTGGGCGGATATGGAAATCGTATGAATATTGTTTTTATTGCGGCTGAGGTCATTCCCTTTGCGAAAACTGGTGGGTTGGCGGATGTATGTGGAACGCTGCCGATTCAGCTTGAGGAGTTGGGCCATGATGTTTCGATCATTATGCCGCATTACCGGTGTGTCGGGTCAAAGGAGGCATTCAACGAGCGTGCCGATGTTGATACGATCGGAAGAAATATTCGTGTTTATTTTATCAAGAATAAGAAATTTTTTGACCGGCCTTATATTTATGGTGAGAATGGTGGTGATTATCCTGATAGTGCCGAGCGTTTTGGCTTCTTTTGTCATGAGGCGATGAAACTTTTAAAGGATATAGGGAAACTTGTTGATATCATCCATTGTCATGATTGGCAGACAGGTCTTGTTCCTGTTCTTCTTCGGGAAAATTACGCGGGGGATCCTTTCTTTGCGTTGACGCGTTCCGTTTTTACGATTCACAATTTGGCCTATCAGGGGATTTTCCCAAGGGAGAATTTTCCGGCTCTGGGTGTTGAAGACGGGCTTTTTAATGAGCGTCAGATGGAGTTTTACGGGAAGATCAATCTTATGAAAGCGGGGATCGTTTTCAGTGATTATGTGACAACGGTGAGTCCTCAATATGCCAGGGAAGTTCAGACTCATGATTGGGGTTGCGGATTAGAAGGGGTTCTTCAGGCGAGGAGGGGTCGATTCATGGGGATTCTCAATGGCCTTGATTATAGGGTTTGGGACCCGGAACATGATTCGCTTATTGACCCTAAGTATTCTGTAAAAGAATGGCTAGCTAAAAAAATTCACAGAGATCAACTGCGTTCTGTCTTTAAGCTTCCTCCTTATGCGGATATTCCGATTTTCGGTTTTGTGGGTAGACTTTTTGCTCAAAAGGGATTTGATTTGATCGAGAGTGCAATGGAGGGGCTTATGCAGCGGCCACTTCAGATTGTTTTTCTTGGCGTGGGAGAGGATAAATATGAGAGGCTTCTTAAAAAACTCGCACGAAAATATCCGCAAAAATGCGGTGTTCTTATCAGATATGATGAAGATATCGCCCACCAGGTCTATGCCGGGGCAGATTTTTTTCTGATGCCTTCGGTTTATGAGCCTTGTGGTCTTACTCAGATGATTGCTTTGAGATATGGCACTATTCCTGTTGTTTCGGCTGTGGGTGGTCTTTTGGACACGGTGACGGATTTTTCATCGAGCAAGAAGAAGGGGGACGGATTCTTTTTGTCTTCTTATAGTGTTTCTGGACTTCTTGAGGCAGTTGACCGGGCAACGGGTGTTTACAGTCAAAAGGAAAAATATGCGGACTTGATCAAGCACGCCATGGCCTGTCGCTGGACATGGGAGACATCAGCTAAATATTATATTGAGGTCTATCAGGCATGTTCATCATAGGTGTGACAGGTGA
>JADGCU010000080.1:0-1617 GCA_015228785.1 Candidatus Omnitrophota bacterium | reverse complement strand
TGTTTAAAAAGGATGCGCGATGCCGTCGTCAGGTCCGTGCCGCATTTGGCGCAGAGGTTCTGACAAAAGAAGGTGTTGATCGCGGGAAGCTGGGTAGAATTGTCTTTGGGAATCGTAAGGCCCTTGAAAAACTTGAGGGGATTGTTCATCCTTTGGTCAAGGGACGGATTGAGGAGATCTTAAGAACGTCTCGGGCACGTATTACGGTTCTTGATGTGCCACTTTTGATCGAGGCTGGATGGGCAAAGATGGTTAATGTTTTGATTGTTGTGAAAGCAGGACGTAAGATTCAACTCGAGAGACTTCAGAAAAGGACGGGCCTTTCGCGTGGCGAAATTATGAAGCGTCTTAAGAGACAAATGCCGGAAAAGGAGAAGGTGAAATATGCGGATATGGTGATCGATAATCGCCGCTCCTTTGCCGATACGGATAAACAGGTACAGAAAATTTGGGATTTATTGACCAAGTAAACTCATTAAACAGGAGCAGGGTTATGAACAAAGAAAAGAATGGAAAAGGGACTAACGGGGAAGCCGCTGCTGTGGACGCAGCGCCTGAGGCCCCTGGCGCTGTCGTGAATAACGTTAGCGGTAAAACTCTCAATATCGAGGTGTTGAAAGAAATGAAGATGTCAGAGTTGTCTGATGTTGCCCACAAGTTGAATGTTCAAGGGGTGAGCGCTCTGAAGAAGCAGGACTTGATCTTCAAGGTCCTTCAGGCTCAGGCTGAGAAGGAGGGGCTCATGTTCGGCTCGGGTGTTCTTGAGATCCTGCCTGAAGGGTTCGGATTTTTAAGAAGTTCGAATTATAATTATCTGCCATGCCCAGATGATATTTATATTTCGCCCTCTCAGATCCGTCGGTTTGACCTGAAAACAGGGGATACGGTGAGCGGCCAGATCCGGCCTCCGAAAGAGGGGGAGAAATATTTCGCCCTGCTTAAGGTTGAGGCGGTTAATTTTGAGAATCCCGAGAGGGCCAAGGACAAGATTCTTTTTGATAACTTGACGCCGCTTTATCCGAATCAACGGCTCAAGCTTGAGACCACGCCGACCGAGATCTCGATGCGTATTCTGGACCTTCTTGCGCCGATTGGTAAGGGGCAGCGTTCTTTAATTGTTGCTCCACCTTATAGTGGTAAGACCGTTCTTTTACAGAAGATTGCAAATTCGATTATTTCAAATCATCCAGAGGTTGTGATGATCGTGCTTCTTATTGATGAACGCCCGGAAGAAGTTACGGATATGCAGCGCTCGGTTAAGGCTGAGGTTGTGTCTTCTACTTTTGATGAACCGGCTGAGCGTCATGTGCAGGTGGCTGAGATCGTGATCGAGAAGGCCAAGCGACTGGTTGAGCATAAGAGGGATGTGGTTATTTTGCTCGATTCTATCACGCGTCTGGCGCGAGCTTACAATACGGTTGTTCCGCATTCGGGTAAGATCCTTTCCGGTGGTGTGGACTCTAATGCCCTTCATAAGCCCAAGCGCTTCTTTGGCGCAGCGCGCAATATTGAGGAAGGGGGATCGCTTACGATTATCGCAACGGCCCTGGTTGATACGGGAAGCCGTATGGATGAGGTTATTTTTGAAGAGTTCAAGGGGACGGGTAACATGGAAAT
>JADGCU010000079.1 GCA_015228785.1 Candidatus Omnitrophota bacterium | reverse complement strand
TGCCGATGCCCTTGCTTTTCAGTTAACCCGTTCGGCAAGGCCTGTACTGGGGTTTGTTGTTGATGCGATTCGAAAGTCTGGTTATGGCTTGCGAACGAGTGAGGATCCTAGTCCTGAGGCGGTAGCTTCCTATTTGAAAAGCGGATGGCCTGTGCAGATCAAGAAGCTGGGGATGCGCAGTGGATCGCATTGCCAGATAAATATGAAGGGATTTTTGATGAGAAATATGCCGGGGAACTTATTGTGAAGAGAGAATCGATCTTCTCGCGTCGCAATGTAAGATTATCTTATGATCAGTTATCAGGGAAGTATCGGGTTACGCAAGGGGATGTCGGACAAGGGTTGGGAATGATTTCTGTGGATCCGGCAACCTGGATAATCAGTGGTGAAAAAGGTGATCGTTTGGGAAAAATAACAGCGTTGAATAAATTTGTTCAACTCAATATGCCCCCCGGAAGCTCCGTCCTATTTACTCCGTCGATAGATAGGCAGGACTTTTCAGAAAACTCGGGTAATAGTTCGATTGGCATCGGGGGGGAGCGGGCAATGTCTCAGGAAAGGCCATTCGTTGTAAAAGATCTTTGGAATGATCCTGTGGTTTTGGAGGCGCGTCAGGATATTGAACAGAACGGAGCGCTTAATATTTTCGATCCGGGGACAATCGCCCATTCCAGGTTATTGTCGATTAAGTCGATCCGGGATAATCGTGCTTCTGTTTTGCATCCGGATAACGTTTATGGCATATGGGAGCCTTCGACACAGGACCCCGAGTCGGTGTGGATAGATACGGCAAGTCGAGCGACCGCTGAGAAGTTGCTAGCAGAAACAGCGGATGCTGAAGTTCGCGAGATCTTACGACAGGCGCTATCGGGGAAATATATGCGTTTAGGGATTCTTAATGATTACAGGCGTATTCCTGTTTATCGTCATGCTAATGGTTCATTGTGGATTCCCAAGAGACTGCAGTCCGTAGAGCACCGCAACAGGATGCAAATGGCTGTCGAGTTTGCTTCTCCTGGCGTTGTGCCGGTGGCGGTTCCTGCTCAGGTGGCAGATTCAGGGAAGGATGTTTTCTATGAGCTATATCTGGATGGGTATGAACAGTTGGGTAGATATGGTGCGGAATATCCGATCATTATCAATCATTTGCCGGAATTCTGGGCATGGATGAAGAGCATGCCTGGGTGGGTCAATGACTGGAATTTTGGGAATATCATGATTCGTCTTGAGAATGGAAGGCTGAAGGATATCAAGGGGGTTGATCTCGAGTTCTTGGAGAGGGATGAGGCAGAGCCGCCTGCAGTAGAGCGCATGTTTTTAAAGTATTTCGGAGCCTATTTACGACCTGCGGGATATGAATTGAAAGGCGGAAATCTGCTTAAGGTCGAGCCGGCGATGACCCAGCAGGACAAACAACGGGAATTGGTGCTGTTGGGTGATTTTTTTGAGAAGGCAATTCCTGAGGATCTTAAGGGGAAATTTAAGACGTTTTTTGCAGAAGATAAAGTTGTTCATCAAGGGGATGCGATATTAAAGACAATCACGCCCTCTGTTTCAGATCTTTCTGAAATCTTTTACGATGAATTTCTTGAAAGAGCTCGAGGAAAAACACTTGTTGATTATTTGGGTTATTTAGCTTCTGATTCTGGCCGGGAGGAATATTTAGCTTTGCAGGATAAGATGCGTCAATTGTTTACGCACAAGACGGATCGCAGAAGTAATCTGGAAATGACAACTTTTTTCAGGGGCCAAAAGACCTGGGAAGTAGATGAGTTTCTAAAAGAAGGGGATTACTTGTACAAGAAGTATAAGAAAGGAAATTTGAGTATTACGACGAGGCACGTGTCTGCCAGTGAAGGCCACGAGCCCTACAGTGTGGCTATTTTGATCTACAAGAATTTGGGAGATCTTTATCATCGTCTTCAGGCTGAAGGCGAGTCGTTGCCATCTGAGGAGGAGTGGATCAAGAGATGGAAGGTGGATATTCATGCGTATGACTTTTTGCTTTTTAATTTGATGCTGATGAGGCGGGGGTATTTCAATAAGTATCGTCTGGAAAAGTCTATGCCTAAACAGGAGGATAGGATTTTCTTTGAAAAGATCAATTGGGAATCCGAATATTATCAACCGCGTGGAACCATGGGAAATGTTCTGCGGTCGTGGATTAAGCCGCATTATCTCGACCTGAATTCCAACAGTGTTGACATGATCAATAAATATGATTCGGATATTACTTTTTCCAGAGAAACTCTTATTTATCTGGAATATCCACGGGTTGTTTCTGTTTTGAGGCGGCTGCTTGACCCCAAGGGATGGAATAGGGAGGGTGGGCATTTATTTGTTCTTAGTAACACTTCGGGGGCATTGACGGTACATTTTACGGAAGACGGAGAATATCGGATTTCGGATAACATGAAAGAATACGTCAGGGAGAGCATCGCGCGAGCCTCTTCTGTGGACAGTTTTGGGCGGTTTAGTTTCTATGGGCTACTGTCTTGCGCCTTGATTGCTTCTGATCCGAGAGTCGGGCAGCTTATTAAGATTCTAGAGGGGGCCATTAAAATAAAGAGAAAACAAGCAGACGCTGGTCAGGGAGTCTCACTAACGATGTTGTTGCTGAGGATTTGAGATTGGCCCTGGGGTTGGTTATGGAGCAAAGGGATAAGGTTATTACAGAAGTGCGGGAAGATCGGGCAGCAGCTAAACTAAAATCGTCGGATAAAACCGGTGGGATCGACTTTAACACAGAGCATATGAATATTCAAACCGCGGGATCAGGAGCTGGGATCAAATTTCGGATAGATCCGGCTACATTGCAGCAGTGGGAGAAGGCCTCTGGCGTTTCTGCGGTTATTATCAGTATTCAGCCTTTGAATAGTCTCAAGGCTTTTCTGGGTGCGAATGTTGAGGAACCTTCTTTAGTCTCAGGTTAATTTCTTCTTTTCAGGTTGCCCTCATTTATCTTCAGATATAAGATAATACTAATTCAAAATTATAATATATGAAGATATATGCGTAAAATTGTCTCTGCTGGTTTGTTCCTGTCTTTCTTTGGATTATTTTGGAATGGGCCTCTTGCTGTCTCGGGAGAAGTTAGTATATTAATTCATCAGGATGAGACCTTCTTTCTTAAGAATGAGCTAACTAAAGCCAATGCATTGGTTGCCCAGAGAGACCTTGAAACTCAGAGGCTGATTCTCGAGAAAGAGATTATGAAAAATGAGCTCGTCGTTGTCAAAGAGGAGCGTGATCTTCTTGAGAAAAAGGTCGAGGGCCTTCAAAAGACACTCGTGAGGCGGGATCAGGATTTTCCGGGTCAGATGAAGAAGGCGACAGACCCTTTTCAGGAAAAGATTGATGAGTTGATGCGCGAGCAGGAAGTGTTGCGGATGAGGATCGAGCAGAAAAATGAGCGTGTTAATGAGGTTAGTGGCGAGGGCATTGCGCTTCAGGCTGAGATCGATAATGCGGCGCGGGAAAAGACGCTTTTAATCGTAGAATTTAAGAAGGTCAGGGCGGAGCTTGATGCCCTTAAGGCTGATGTGAATAATCGTTTGCTGAAGGAGAGGGCTATTGGTGAGGCAAAGGTTAAGGATCTTGAGGCGCGTCTTACGGCGGAGAAGACATTGATGGACGCAAAGATCAGGAGGGCACAGAAACCATGTGAAGACAAAGTGCTTTCCCTGAGTCAACAGATTGAGGCCCAGGACACAGCTTGGCGGAAAAAGATCGTTGAGGCCAAGGTGATAGCGGACATCAGGGTTAAGAGTTTAGAGCGTCTTTCGAAACAGGTTAAGGGGAATGCCGCAGATAAGGCGCTGATATCGAAGGCACAGAAAGATCGTTCGGAGTTGGAGCAGGATGTTTCGTCTGGTTGGTTTAAATCGGAGGTAAATGAATGGCAAAAGAAATTAAGGATAACCGCTCCTTCATTTGGCTTGCAGCAATAGCCATCATAGGATCGATATTGGTTTTTTTAGTGACCCGTAAATGGGGGCTTGGTGTCACAGTGGGGTCCATGTTTTTTGTGGAGGCAGCACGCAATTTTGTCTTGGGTGCTGGATTCAGCATTTTCTCAAAGGCCGGAACACTAGAACCGTTGGCGTCTTATCCGCCGGGATTTCCTTTTCTATTAAGTTGGGGATGGTTTCTGGGGCTTGACGCCTTTCACTGGGCGAGGTTTCTTAATATTTTCTTTTTTGGTATTAATATTTTTCTGGCTGGGATACTGGCCTGGTCGTGGTCTAAGAATAAGATCGCAGGTCTGGTTGCAGCAGGGTTCTTTCTTTGTTCGCCAGAGTTGCTTAATATCCACTTACATCTTTTATCTGAGCCGATCTTTTTTGTCTTTTTGCTGATCTTTTTTATCGCCTTGTGTCGTTATCAAGAGGTGGGCGGGAAGAAGATGTTTTACGCGGTCGCGTGTTCTGCTGCTCTTGCGGGTCTTATTAAGCCAGTGGAGATGGCGTTCATTCTAACAGCAGGGGTTGTATTCTTTGGTGTCAAGGGAGAGGATTTTAAGGAAAAGTGCGTTAAGGTAGGCTTTTTTCTTTTGATAGGGGGATTTTTTCCTGTGATCTTGTGTGTTCGTAATATTCTATTGGGCGTGTTGGCTGGGAACGTATATTCGATCCTTGTTCTCGGATCTTTGAAGATTCTTGTGTTTGCCTGTATTATCGCTTTATGGCAAAGACGGGAAAAACTGGTGTCAGAGAATGTGGTTCGTCTCACGGGATTTCCTATCGCTTTTTTGTTCATGCTTGTTTATGCGGTGTCTGTTTTTCCTGTTATCTCTTTTGTGCCTTCTGCGAATTCTTCAGGTTTAGGTGATTTGTCTGCGATTCTCGTGTTGGCATTGATCGTTCTTGCTTGTATGGCGACTCGCGCAGATTTAAAAAAGATCACTCTAGGCGTAGTTATTCTTTTTGCCATGGTGTCCTTGGGGTTTTGTGTGAACTTGATGGTGGCGTTTGTTCGAAATGGAGCAGGATATTCTTCGAAAGCGTGGACAGAATCTAAAGTTTTGAGAGAGCTACGTGCCATTGATGAACGGGTAACGGTCTTTGCGAATAATCCTTCGGCAGTTTATTATTTGATTGGGCGGCCTGCGATTCAGATTCCGGCTTCACGTTGGGAGGATGGGTTCTTCCCATCGATAGAGACGGCATCCAGGATGTTTGAGAAGCGCGAGGCCGTCGGGGTCGTTTTTAATGAAAAGGATTTTTCCCCGGGATCTCGATGGACGCGTCTTAAAGCCAGGGCAATGCTTAAGAATGTCATGTCAGATAGTTTGGCGACTATTTACGTTCAGAAGAAGGTTGAGGGGAAGAGGTAAGGTGCCTTTGAAGGCGTTTTTATGGAAAAGTAAAAATGGCTTGCGCTCTTTGGGGTCGGGTTTGATAATAAACAAGTTGTTTTTATGAAGGATGCGGGCATTTGGGCTCTGTTTATAAAAAAGCAAAAGGAGAAGTTCGATGAGAAATGGATTTATGGTTATGTTATTGGCCACAACCAGCATCACCCAAGGATTGTTCTGAATGGAGCCGAAAACCTTTCCCGTTAAAGCCGCAACGATGGCCAGAAGACTATAGGATACCGCAAGCCCCAACACATAAAGGAGAGATAACAAAAATCCACCCGAGGCACGACCTGACGCGTTCGCCCCCGCAACGGCAGCGGTCATAACAGGCAAAAGCGGATACACACACGGTGTAAAACTTAACGCCACACCGGCAATAAAAGCCAAAAGAAAATCTAAAGGAGTCCCGGTTAAAGACATATCAAACCATCTAAGAAGCTAAAAAGACTGGAAAGATACCAACTTCTACTCTCTTTCCAGCCTTTAGAGCAATATTTATTCTATCGAAACCACTTTCACTTCAAACGTTAGTTCCTTGCCCGCGAGAGGATGATTAAAATCCAGGATCACGATCTTATCCTTGATCTCCTTGATCGTCGCAGGATAAGAATTTCCCCCTTCATCCTGCATCTCAAAAACCATCCCCACCTGAGGCTCCATGCCCTGAGGAAACTTCTCCAAAGGATATTCACGCACCCCGTCATCCTTCGGCATGCCGTAACCATCCTCTGGCTTAACAACAACCGTCTTTGTATCTCCGGGCTTCATGCCTTCCATCTCTTTTTCAAGCCCAGGAATAAGCTGCCCCTTACCCGGCGTATACTCCAATGGCGTCTTTCCCGTCGTCGTTTCTACAACCTCATTATCAACCGTCAGCGTATAATCAAATTTGATCTTCTTCTCAGACGCACTCACAACAGTATCCGCAGCCTTAACCATCCCCGCTGGAAAAACTAGTCCCATTGCCAATAACATAACCATAAATCCGTTTCTCATCGAACTTCTCCTTTTTCTTTTTTATAAACAGAGCCCAAATGCCCGCATCCTTCATAAAA
>JADGCU010000023.1:7531-27584 GCA_015228785.1 Candidatus Omnitrophota bacterium | reverse complement strand
CTTAATCGATATGGATGGCACCCTTGTTCATCGCTGGATCATGAATCAACGGGAGAACATTATCGCATGGAAATCTGTAACACCCTTTCCCGATGGATCCATATTCTTAAATAGTGATCAAACTAAACTTGACTGGCAAAAAGTTGATATAAACTCGCATCCCCTTGCCACCTATGACATGCCCGAACAAATGGCCCATCATGCTTCTTTTTGCCTCAAGGAAGGCGGCTTTCTTGGGCTAGTACAAAATATAATCAATGTTCCCGTTCAAAACCTTTCCCTTAAAATCGAAGATAACTCTTTGATCCAAGCCTCTTCTACAGGCCAAATTGTCAAAACGATTCCCCTAAGTAGGCTTCTTGAAAAAGATCCAGGCTATCAAGAAAAGCTAAAGAAATGCTACAACAAACTTAAAAACCTTTCGAAGAAACCATCCCGTCATAACACCAAACAACCCCTTTTTGATATGTTTCACACCAATAACATTGAAAATCTTGAGTGGGACATTCCCGGTATCGCAAAAAAAGACAATTGGCTTATTACCGTCAAACACCTCGACAGAATCTTTATTATTGATCCTAAAAAAGAAGAAGTCCTCTGGCAATGGGGAGACAATATCATCAGCAGACCCCATCATGCCACATTCCTTAAGGGAGACCAGATACTATTGTTCGATAACGGTGTACGTAAAAAATCTTCCCGGGTCATTGTTCTTGACATAAGATCTAAGAAAATCATCTGGCAATATGGCCAAAAACCAGGCCAAGAATTCTATACTGTCCAAAGGGGTTCTGCACAACGACTTCCCAACGGCAATACCCTGATCGCTGAAGGCAATCAAGGTCGCGTGTTCGAAGTAACCCTATCGGGTGAAATCGTATGGGAATGGTATACAGATTTTTATACTAAGAATGAACGAAAAGAAAAAAGACGCATTGTTTATAGAATGGAAAGACTCCCTTATGACTTCTTTAAAGGCATAACATTTAATCATGGAAAAATTCAGCCGTAAATCAACGACCAACAACTTGTCACCCGCGTCTAAAGCTTTTATGTGCTTACGCTTCCCTCTTTCTTTTCTATTTGTCCTTCTCTCAACCATATCATTCTATGATCAATCCTGGTGTGCCTCAATGACCGAAGAAGAGTCCGAAGAATCTTTGCTCTCCCTACCCTATATCCAATACGTAGAAACAGAAAAAGCGCCAAATAAAGTGGGGACAACTATTTATAATAAAGATAAAGCCTCCTCCGGATATAATATTTACACATTCGACGATCTTATGGGCAACGCATCAATTCCGCTAATCAATATGGATGGCGTCCTTATACATCAATGGACAACTAATCTATCAAATGTCACAGCAAAATGGTACCAAGCGACACCTTTTCCAGATGGATCAATATTTCTTACCAGCAAATTAACGCGTATTGACTGGCAACGACTTAATGTCAACTCTCATAGTATGGCTATCTACGATATGCCCAAACAAAAAGCCCATCATGCTGCCTATTGCTTAAAGAAAGGCGGATTTCTAGGCCTTGTCGAAAACCGAATCCACGTCCCTTTTCAAGATCTTAAAATTAAGATCCGCGACAACTCTTTTGTCCAACTCTCTTCTAATGGGCAACCTCTCAAAACAATCCCGCTAAGCAAGCTTCTTTCAAAAGATCCGGGATATCAGGAAAGACTTAAGAAAGCATATGACTATCTGAAAAAACACAATAAACATAAAAACAATGAGCCGCTCTTCGACCTCTTTCATGCCAATAACATTGAAAACCTCGAATGGGACATTCCTGGCATCGCAAAAAAAGGGAGTTGGCTTATTACCGTTAAACACCTCGACAGAATTTTCATTGTTGATCCCGAAAAAGAAACCATCCTCTGGCAATGGGGAGAAAACATCATCAGCAAGCCACATCATGCCACGTTTCTAAAAGATGGCCGGATCTTATTGCTCGATAACGGGGTTGCCCAGAAATCCTCCCGCGTCATTGAGCTCGACATAAAATCTAAAACCATCGTGTGGCAATACGGCCAGAAGCCAAACCAGGAATTCTTTACTCTTCAAAGAGGTTCTGCCCAACGACTTCAAAATGGCAATACTCTCATCGTCGAAAGCAATCAAGGGCGTGTTTTCGAAGTAACTCTCTCAGGAGAAATTGTATGGGAATGGTATGCAGAATTCTTTACTGAAGGAAAAAACAAAGGGAAGCGCAGAATTATTTATAGAATGGAACGCCTCCCTTATGATTTCTTTAAAAACGTAAAATTTAATCATGGAAAGCCTCAACCATAAACCAAAGGGCAACATAGCTCGCAGTTAATATTCAGGATGTCTATGCCATCACGCGTACCACTGTCTCTTTTATTTCTCCTGCTCTTTACCATATCCTTCCAGGATATATCCTGGGGCGCCACACCATCGGATGAAGACCCATCCGAATCTTTACTCTCCTTACCTTATATCCAATATGTAGAAACAGAAAAAGCTCCTGATAAACAAGGGACAACGATCTACAACAAAAACAAAGCCTTTAGTGGATACAATATTTACACATCTAATAACAACCTGGATGTCTTTGTAAAATTGATCGACATGGATGGCGCCCTTGTTCATGCGTGGGACAGGAATCCACAAGATAAATCTTCAAGATGGCAGCATGTTCTTCCCTTTCCCAACGGATCAATATTTCTAACTAGTCAATGGACACAACTAGACTGGCAATTGCTTGATGCCAACTCTCGCAACTTAGCTGTTTATGATATCCCGGGACAAAAAGCTCATCATGCTGCCTATTGGCTAAACGAGACTGGTTTTCTGAGTCTTCTTCAAAATACAATCCGTATTCCCTTTCAAGATCTTTCCCTGAAAATAGAGGATAATTCCCTAGTCCATGTGTCATCCCAAGGAGTGGCCCTAAAAACAGTCTCTCTAGGGAAGCTTCTTGCAGCGGACCCTAACTATCAAGAAAAATGCAAAAAGATTTATGATAAACTTAAAAAATCCCCCCCCACACCATCCAAACGTAAGCCCAAAGAACCCTCTTTCGAAATTCTCCACGCTAATAACATTGAGAATCTCGAATGGGATATACCGGGTATTGCAAAAAAAGGAAGCTGGCTTATTACAATTAGAAACCTTAGCAAAATCATCCTCGTTGACCCTAATAAAGAAGAAATTCTCTGGCAGTGGGGAGAAAACACTATAAGCCGTCCACATCATGCGACATTTCTTAAAGGAGACAAAATCTTATTATTCGATAATGGTGTTCAGCAGAAATCTTCGCGGGTCATAGTTATTGACATAAAATCCAAAGAAATCCTTTGGCAATACGGGCAAAAACCTGGCCAAGAATTCTTTACCGCCACGGGTGGTTCCGCACAGCGCCTTCCTAACGGAAACACCCTAATCACACAAAGCGAAGAAGGTCGAGCTTTTGAAGTCACTGATTCAGGTGCAATCGTATGGGAATGGTATGCTGACTTTTATCTATCGGGGAAGCACAAAGGAAAACGCAGAACTATTTATAGAATGCAACGCCTACCTTATAACTTTTTCACAAACGTAACCTTTAATCATGGAAAAACTAAACCATAACTCAATGATTAACAACTCACCACTCATATCCAAGCTTTCTATTGCCCGGACCTTACTCCGAATATCCTTGCTTATCCTATCTCTAGGCGTCCCCTTAAATGCGCCCGCCTACAGCGCCCCAGACCCCATTGAAGACCCCGCCGAATCCCTGTTCTCATTGCCTTATCTTGAATATGTAGAAAATGAAAAGGCCCCCGATAAAATAGGGACAACAATCCACAAGAAGGACAAGGCATACCCCGGATATATCATTTATCGGCAAACCGCTGAAGGCCATTCTCTTTATTTAACCGACCCAGATGGAACAATTATTCATAGATGGACTGGGGGCCGAAGGAATGACCCTTTAACATGGAAAGCCGTGCCACGAGTCCTTAATAATGAATCAATATTTCTAAACAATGAACAATCCCATCTTGCCTGGAAGAATCCTGCTGCTATCTCTCCAAGTATTGCCCTTTTTAACATCCCCGGACACAAGAGTCACCATGCCTCATATTTTCTTCAGAACGGAGGCTTTCTAGGGCTTACAAGAAAGAAACTCTACGTCCCTTTTCTAGACGCCTCTCTGTTGGTTGAGGACACCCCCCTAGTTCATACTTCTCCCGATGGTAAAATAATTAAGACTATTTTGTTAAGTAAGCTTTTCGCAGAAGATCCCGGATACCAAAAGAACCTTGAGACTAGCTACCAAAAATCTAGGGAATCCTCTCCAAGAGCATCACGAAAAAGGGCCAAAAAGAATCCTTTTGACATCTTTCCTGATTATAATGATAAAACCAAAAAACGTCTTTTTGATCTTTTCCATGCTAACAATATTGAAAGTCTTGAATGGGATATCCCTGGTATTGCCAAAAAAGGAGACTGGTTTGTAACTGTCAGAAATCTAAATAGGGTCATTATCGTTGATCCTGAAAAAGAAAAGATTATTTGGCAATGGGGAGAAAACATTGTTGATCATGTTCATCATGCTACCTTCCTCAGCGGCAATCGAATATTATTGTTCGACAACGGAATTCATAAAAAGTCCTCCCGAGTCATTATTGTCGATATGGTGTCGAGAGAAATCATCTGGCAATACGGGCAAAAACCTGGCCAGGATTTCTTTACCAACTTAGGGGGTTCTGCCCAGCGACTTCCAAATGGCAACACCCTAATAGCAGAAACTCAACAAGGACGTGCTTTCGAAGTAACCGAGTCCGGCGAGATTGTATGGGAATGGTATGCTAATTTTCATACTCAAGGAAGCGCGAAAGGGAAACGTAAAGTTATTTACAGAATAGAGAAAATCCCGTATGATTTCTTCAAACGCACAACGCGCGATTAAAGAAACCAGCCACCTTAAATCAAAGATCGCCCAGCTACCTATGTTCAAAATCATCCCTCATCTGCGTTTATCCCGGTTCTTTTCATTCACCCTCTTATCCATCATATCATTCTGCTCCCCCTCCCAGTGCGCCCCTACATCTGAAATCCAAGATGAATCTTTATTCTCATTGCCTTATATCGAATATGTAAAAACAGAACAAGCTCCCGGAAAGGCTGGAACAACAATTTATAAGAAGGACAAAGCCTTTCCTGGATACAACCTTTATACATCAGACATGATACCCGACGGATTTGTTCATTTAATCGACATGGATGGAGCGCTTATTCATAAATGGGCTAAAAATCCACAAAGTGAACCTTTTCTTTGGACACAAGTGACCCCCTTCCCTAACGGAAGCATATTTCTAACTAATGGACGCGGCGGAGACCCTGATTGGCATAGATCATCTCTTATCACCGATGGGCAGGGAGGCGGCCTTGACTGGCAGTTGGTTGACGCCACTTCTCGTCCTATCAGCACCTATGATATCCCAGGACAGGAAGCCCATCATGCAGCGTATTACTTTAAAGAAGGCGGATTCCTTGGTCTCGTTAGAAATAAAATAGCTCTTCCCTACAAAGACCTTGCCGTTACATTTTGGGACAATTCTTTAATTCAGGTTTCTCCTAACGGAAAACCAATCAAGACAATCTTATTAAGCAAACTTTTCGCAAATGATCCGCGCTACAAGAAAAAACTTGAGATGGCGTATCAAAAGTATAAAAAAGACTTAGAAAAGCGTCAAAAAAAGAAAGCTCGCGAGCGCCTTCCTGATTTCTTCCATGCCAACAACATTGAACGCCTTGAGTGGGATATTCCTGGCATTGCCAAAAAGGGGAGCTGGCTTGTCTCTGTCAGAAATTTTAACAGTATCATTATCATCGATCCTGATAAAGAAGCAATTATCTGGAAATGGGGAGAAGGCATCATTGACATGGTTCACGATGCCTCCTTCCTCAAACCAAACAATATCTTATTATTTGACAACGGCCACAAAAAATCCTCCCGTGTCATTGAGTTAGACATGAAATCCCGAGAGATCGTATGGCAATACGGCCGGAAACCCGGACAAGACCTCTATTCCAGATTAAGAGGCGCTGCCCAACGGCTTCCTAATGGCAACGTTCTCATTACCGAGAGCGACAAGGGACATGTTATAGAAGTCACTGATTCAGGAGAAATTGTGTGGGAATGGTATTCCGACTTCTTTAAAGAAGGTCCGCATACAGGAAAACGCAGAGCTATTCGCAGCATGAAAAGATTCCCCTATAACTATTTCCAAAACGTACAATTTAACTATGGAAAAAATCAACTCCCGATCAAGGACCAATAAGGCGTCACCCCCACATAGCATGCCTAAACACGTTCTCTGCTCTTTCTTCTTTTTCTTCTTCTTACTTATTTTATCCTCTCAACAATCCTACAGCGCGGCAACAACAGTTGAACACCTGGAAGAATCTTTCCTGGGATTGCCCGCCGATCAAAACAACGAAAAAAACGGGGACGCTAATAAAGCAACCACAACAATTATCAATAAAGATAAAGCCTTTCGAGGATACAACCTTTATTCATCACTTAATTTTGTTTACATGATAGATATGGATGGCTCTCTTATTCACCGGTGGGCAAGAAACAAGGAAAACGAATCTGGGATGTGGCAATACGTGACCCCTTTCCCCGATGGATCTATACTTGTAACTTATGAAGGCGCCGCAACAATTAACTGGCAACGAGTTGGCGCCGCGTCTCAAATTCTAGCTACATATAACTTACCTGGACAAAAGGCTCATGCTGCTGCGTATTGGCTCAAAGAAGGCGGGTTTCTTGGCCTTTCTACCGACCTACCGGTTAATGGCCGAGCCCTTAATATCAAGAACGATTTTTTGGTTCACGTTTCTTCTACCGGGCAACTTCTCAAAAAAATCCCATTAAGTAAGCTTTTTGCCAAAGATCCAACCTATCAAAAGAAAACCGAATCCGTTTCTCAAAAAATGAAGAAACATTCAACAAAACTGTCTAATAATAATGGGAAAATACGCTCTTTTGATCCTACCCATACTGTCTATATTGAAAATCTCGAACAAGATATTCCCAATATTGCAAAAAAAGGCTGCTGGCTTGTAACCGTTAGAAATCTCAACAGGATCATCATCGTTGATCCGGATAAGGAAGAAATTGTCTGGCAATGGGGAGAAAACATCCTTAACTGGCCACATCATGCTAAATTCATAAACGGGAACCAGATCGTATTATTCGATAACGGCGTTGACAAGAAATCTTCACGAATCATTATTGTTGATATTAGGTCCAAACAAATCGTGTGGCAATACGGTCAAGAACCAGACCAAAAATTCTTTACTTTTACTGGGGGAGCCGTACAGCAGCTTCCTAATAACAACACCTTGATCTCCGAGACCAATAATGGACACGTCTTCGAGGTAACCCCTTCCAAAGAAATCGTATGGGAATTCTATAGTCAAAAAAAGGGCAAAGGTCAGCGCGAACATATTCGCAGCATGATACGCGTCCCTTATGATTTCTTCAAAAACGTAAAATTTAACTATGGCAAAATCCAGAAATAAATCCGAACCTAAAACCAGCTATAAATAAAAACAAAATCATGCGATCACATTATTTCTCCTCTTTTTCCTTTATCCTGTTTTTAACTATATTATTCAATGGAGAATCTTGGTGCGCCTCGGGATCCGCCAAGAACACGAACACCTCTCCCCCCACATCACCCCGCATTCAAAATGTAAAATCTGCGACCACTCCTGAAAAAACAGGGACAACAATTTATAAAAAAGACAAAGTCTTCCCTGGATACAATATTTATACATCAGACATGACCCTCAATAGTTTTGTCCGTTTAGTTGACATGAATAGCTCGCTCCTTCACGTCTGGGAAAGAAATAAGAAGAACGAGCCGGGAATGTGGGCATACGCAACACCTTTTCCTGACGGATCAATATTTGTCACCTATGAAGGCGCAACAACGATTAACTGGCAGCGAGTTAACGCTGCATCTCAAATTCTAGCTACTTATAACTTGCCTGGGCAAAAAGCCCATGCCGCTACCTATGGGCTCAAAGACGGCGGCTTTCTTGGGCTTGTTGACAACGTGCCCGATAATGGCCGTATGCGTGACATTAAGAATGACTCTTTAGTTCACATATCCTCTAGCGGACAACTTCTCAAACAAATCCCATTAAGTAAACTTTTTGCCAAAGATCCAACCTACCAAAAAAAGATTAAATCCGTCTCTCAGAAACCGAAAAAGAACTCAACAAAACTGTCTACTAATGGGAAAATACGCCCTTTCGATCCTACCCATACTGTCTATATTGAAAATCTCGAACAAGATATTCCCAATATTGCAAAAAAGGGATGCTGGCTTGTAACCGTTAGAAATCTCAACAGGATCATCATCGTTGATCCAGACAAGGAAGAGATTATCTGGCAATGGGGAGAAAATATCATTAACTGGCCACATCATGCTAAATTCATAAACGGGAACCAGATCCTATTGTTCGATAACGGCATTGATAAAAAATCTTCGCGAATCATTATTGTTGACATTAAATCTAAACAAATCGTATGGCAATACGGTCAAAAACCAGACCAGGAATTCTTTACATATACTGGGGGATCCGTACAACGGCTTCCCAATGACAATACTTTGATCTCTGAGACTAATACCGGACGCGCTTTTGAAGTCACTCCTTCCGGGGAAATCGTATGGGAGTTCTATGCTCAAAGAACAATTAAAGGCAAAAACCTCCATATTCGCAGCATGATACGCGTCCCTTATGATTTCTTCAAAAGCCTAAAATTTAATTATGGGAAAACCTTCGAATAAAATAAAACCTGTCAACTTATCGCCAATAAAAGAACCTATGAGATTACATTCTTTCCTGTCTTTTGCGCTCATCCTGTTGCTAACTACTCTCTTCAGCAACCAATCCTATTGCGCTCCAGAATCCATTGAAGACCCAACAGAATCTCTCCTTTCCCTTCCTTATATCGAATATGTAAAAATAGAGGACGCACCCAAAAAGACAGGAACAACAATCTACAACAAAAACAAAGCTTCTCCCGGATATAATCTTTATACGTCGGACACAAATAAAGATGTTTTTGTAAACTTAATCGATATGGATGGAACTCTTATCCACCGCTGGGCCAGAAACCAACAAAATGGTTCCTTAAGATGGAAGCAAGCAACCCCGTTCCCTGACGGATCGCTCTTCTTAAGCAGTGAATGGACCATGCCTGACTGGCAATGGCTTGATGAAAACTCCCATAGCCGTGCCATCTATAATATACCAGGACAAAAGGCCCATCATTCCGCTTATTGGCTTAAAACGGGTGGCTTCCTTGGCCTCGTCGAAAACAAGATTACTGTTCCTTTTCATGACCTTATCCTTAGAGTTCAAGATAATTCTCTGGTTCACATCTCCGCTGAAGGCCGACCTCTTAAAACAATCCCGCTAAGCAAGCTTTTTGAAAAAGATCCTGGATATCAAAAAAATCTTGAAACCTCCTATAAAACCTTAAAAAATCTTCTTGGGGAACCTACTAAAACGAAAAAGAAGAACCCTCTTTTCGACCCTCTTCATGCCAATCACATCGAGCGCCTTGAGCGAGACATTCCAGGTGTTGCCAAAGAAGGCGCCTGGCTGATTACTGTCAGAAATCTTAACAAAATTATCATCTTTGATCCTGAAAAGGAAGAAATCCTCTGGCAATGGGGAGATAATATCATTGACTGGCCACATCATGCCTCCTTCCTTAAAGGAGACCAGATTTTATTATTAGATAATGGAACACATACAAAATCTTCTCGCGTCATCATTCTAGATATAAAAACAAAAAAGATCGTATGGCAATACGGCCAACAACCTGGCCAGAAATTCTTTACTTTCAATGGAGGCTCCGCACAACAACTTCCCAACGGCAACATCTTGATCGCTGAATGCAGCAAGGGACGCGCGTTCGAAATAACCCTTTCCGGAGAAATCGTCTGGGAATGGTATAATGATCTTTTTACTAAAGGAAAACATAAAGAAAAACGCAGAGTTCTTTACAGAATAGAACGCATCCCTTATGATTTCTTCAAAGGAGTAAAATTTAATTATGGAAAAGTTAACCCCTAAATCAACGATGAAGATAACATTAAGAATACTTGGCGCGTTTATAATATGTATATTGTGCGCCTTGAACATCAATAGCTATGCCCAAGAGGATACCTCCATGCCTAATCATTCTAAAAAGAAGGTCTTAATCATTGGAATCGACGCCATGGATCATGGGCTCACGACCGATCTCATGTCCCAAGGAAAATTACCGAATCTCAAGAAGCTCGCTGAACAGGGAGGCTTCAAAATACTTAAGACCTCTTTCCCTCCCGAGACGCCTGTCGCCTGGTCCCAGATCGCAACAGGCATGAACCCGGGACAACATAATATCTTTGACTTTATCCGACGTGATGCGCCAGAATATACACCGAAACTATCCTTAGCCAAACAAAGCCCTGGTCTCTTAAAAAGTGTTTATCTGCCCTACGTTCAGGGATCCGCCTTTTGGGATGTGACAACGCAAGCGGGCGTGCCCACAACCGTCATACGTTGGCCCGTCACCTTTCCGCCAAGCCAAGTATCTGGAGCCATGCTGTCAGGCCTTGGTGTTCCCGACTTAAGAGGCCTCTTGAGTGGTTATACCTTTTATACAAGTCAGGGAGATGCCAGGGGCCAGGGACATTCCCGAGTCATTGTTGTCACAACGGATAATCCCGTGATTGAAACAGAATACAAAGGACCCCGTTATAATAAAGACGGGAAACTAACAGAGGCAAGTATTCCCTTTCAAATCGACCTCGCCAAAAATACCATATCCGTAGATGGCGCTCCCTTTCCTCTCGTAGAAAAAAAATGGGGGCCCTGGATTCCCGTCACCTTCAAAACTGGTCCCTTCACATCAATTTCTGGCATTATCAAAATGTATCTGGAATCCAAAGAACCTTTCGCGCTCTATGTCGCCTCCTTACAGATCGACCCCAAGAAGGCCTACTGGCCCATTTCATATCCAGCCGACTACTCAGCCCAATTGGCTGAACGTATCGGCTACTTCTCCACCATTGGCATTGCCGAAGAAACAGGTGGTTATATCGAAGGAAAATTATCCAAAGAAGGCTTTATCGCCCAGGTCAATGACATAGAGACAGAACGTGACAAACAATTCTGGATCGGCTTTGAGAAATGGCAGAAGGAAGGCGGCGTCTACGCATTTGTATACGATTCCTTAGATCGCGCCCAGCATGTCATGTGGAAAGAAGATGCTGTTACACACGCGTTTACTCTCGATCCCTATCTCGAAGAATCTTATATTACAAAAGATGCACTCATCGGAAACGTGCTCAAGAAACTAGATGGGAACACCCTTCTTCTGGTTATCTCTGACCATGGCATGTCCTCCTTCGAGCGTGCGGCCAACATCAATACATGGTTATATAATCAAGGCTTTCTTACATTAAAAAGCCCTCTTCAGGAAGCCAAGCCCTTATTTGGAACGGTTGATTGGTCCCAGACCAAGGCCTATTCTCTCGGATTTACCTCCTTATATCTAAATCTTCAAGGTCGGGAGAAGAGCGGGATTGTGCCAACAACAGAGCAGGATACCCTGCTTAACGACATCATCAAAAAGCTCGAACTTTGGGAAGATCCAAAGACAGGCCGCAAAGTTGTCAAAGAAGCCTGGAAAGCAAAAGACATTTATAAAGGGAAAAACCTAGCCAATGCCCCGGATATCATTATTGGATTCAATGAAGGATACCGGATGGACTGGAGAAACCCGATTGGCGATATTGCTCCCGATGAGATCATCGATAACACTCAAAAATGGAGCGGGGATCATCTGGTTCACCCCAGTTTTGTGCCAGGAATTATCTTTAGCAACATTCCTTTCACCAGAGAGAACATCCGGCAATATGATGTCTCGGCGACCGTGCTCTCTTATCTGGGAATCAAGATCCCTCAGGATGTAGAAGGTGAATCTGTATTAAAGATACCCTCGGAAAAGTGAGTTCTATGATCTATATCATCAGCGGTCTTCCCCGTAGCGGCACCTCCCTTCTTATGCAAATCATGAAAGAAGGCGGGAAAACCATCGCCACTGATGGAGAACGTCTCGCTGACAAGAATAATCCCTTGGGTTATTATGAAGTTGAAGGGATCATGCAGAAACTAAAAGAAACGCCCTCCTGTATCGACGCTTACGAAGGAATGGTTCTTAAGCTGATCTGCTATGGTCTCCCTTTCCTTCCCCCGCGAAATTACAAAGTCGTTTATATCGAACGAAATATTGGCGAAGTACTGGCGTCTATGGAAAAGATGGATGGAAAAAAGATCCCCGATCAAACAGCAGCCGCTCTGATCCAATTAAATGAAAAGATGAAACAACATATCCAGGCGCGTGAGGACATGAAAGCATTATTTGTCGCGCATGATAAAATGATTACGCAAGACGAGCAAACATTGCATTCTTTACAAAAATTCTGCGATCTTCAAGGGGACTTTGCAAATATCATTAATCAGGATCTCTATCGCAATGTGCGTGTCCATAGGAACATCGCCCAAACAGCAACCAACATCCCCGAATCCTCCCAAGAACAAATGACATTAGACAAGCTCAGGTCTCTTGGATATTTATAATTCATCTTCTTCCTATAAATAAAAACATCCTCCCATAAGGGAAAGAGGTTTTTGTAGACGCTGGTTACCCCGGAAAGATTCCTTTCCGTGACGCCCAGGTTGTTCCCCCATAAAGGCAAAAGACCCTCGTTTGGTTGTCCTTCAAAGAATCCTTTCCAGGACGCCCATATTTTTCTCCCATAAATGCCAAAGACCTGCTCCCATACGGGAAGCAGGTCTTTGGCTTTAGGAAAAATATGGTTGCCCCGCATGGACTCGAACCATGACAAACAGCTCCAGAGGCTGTCGTGCTACCATTACACAACAGGGCAAAATACATTAATGCTTTTATCAGAACATTTTTGCCCGTGTCCCTTTTTTGTTAACAAAAAAGGGGCAGGGCTAAGTCCCATCTATATCTTCTCTAGAAAGATATTGCCCGTGTCCTTTTTCGCCGGCATCCCATGGCAAAAAATGACAGGGCTAAACATACAGCATAATCTTATAAAATCACTCGCGACAATATACGTTTACTGATAAAAAACTCCCAAGCAAAGAACGCTCTATCAGAGGACTAAATATAACGACAAGCCTCTCAATTGTCAAAAGAAAAGTCGGTGGAGAGCCAAAGCCTCCCCCTGTTGCTTTTTATAAAAATTTAACCTTCATTAACACATTTAATTTTGCTAAGATTGACTCGGGTTTTAAAATAACCGCCAATAAAAATCACGTCTACCGGGAGCCCTATGTTTGAATACGCCATTATCATCATTTTTATCATCGGCTACGCTGCCATCGCCTTTGAGCACACCATCGGCATCAACAAAGCGGCCTCAGCCCTTCTCACAGCCGTTCTCTGCTGGAGCGTGTTAGCCTTTCAGAAAATCTTTGCTCCCAACGAACTGTCACACGAATTATCCGCGCGCTTCGGAGAGCATCTTCAAGGAACAGCTGAGATCGTCTTTTTCCTGATCGGCGCCATGACGATCGTCGAACTGATGCAAAGCCACGGTGGCTTTCAAATGATCACCCGCTGCATCAAAACAAGCAATAAACGAACGCTCCTTTGGACCATTTCCTTCATCACTTTCTTTCTAACCCCTATCCTAGGACTTCTACCAACCGCCATCGTCATGGTATCGCTTCTGCCTCAACTTCTAGAGAACCGGGAAGATCGTCTTATCTTTAGCAGCATGATCATCCTGGCCGCCAATGCGGGAGGGGCATGGTCGCCGATCGGGGATGTCACAACAACCATGCTGTGGATCGGCGGTCAGGTCAGCGCCTTTGGACTCATTAAAAAACTCTTTCTTCCATGCGCTGTGTGCATGATCATCCCACTTATTTATTTCTCCTTTACCATAAAGAAAGGACCGATCGAGATATCCCCCAAGCCACCAGAAGAATTGGCCATCGGCGGAAAACGCGTCTTTTTTCTAGGGTTACTCTCCCTTATCTCCATCCCCGTCTTCGCCGTCCTAACTGGACTGCCTCCGGTTGTTGGTGTCTTTTTAGGACTAGGCACATTATGGCTTCTCACAGATCTTCTGCATCTGGCACATAGGCCTCATTTGAGAATTCAGAATATCCTCTCCAAGATCGATCTGACGAGCATCCTGTTCTTCCTGGGAATTCTTCTGGCGATTGCGTCCCTTGATACGGCGGGGATCCTCAAAAAACTCTCCCTTGGTATGGATCAATATTTCCAGAATAAAGACATCATCGCAACCCTAATCGGCCTTTCCTCAGCGATCATTGATAACGTCCCGCTGACGGCAGCAACGATCGGCATGTATCCGCTTGCAACGAACCCCATAGATTCGAAACTTTGGGAACTTTTAGCTTACAGCGTTGGAACTGGCGGAAGCATTCTCATCATTGGATCAGCAGCAGGGGTTGTCGTCATGGGGGCTGAAAAGATTGACTTTATGTGGTATCTGAAAAAAGTTAGCCTCCCAGCCCTACTCGGCTATTTTGCAGGCATTGGAACATACCTTCTTATCTACCGTTTCTTTATTTGATCATTCTGGTTACAAAGAAAAAGCCCTCGTGTTCTACAACGAGGGCTTTTCTTTTTATTCAAAAAATGGGGACACATACCGGTATGTGTCCCCTTTCTTAAAAAGCGCGGCGAAGCCTCTCCACAGTTCGTTCTTTTCCCAAAACAACCATTGTCTCGAACAACCCAGGCCCCACATTTGACCCGCTTAAAGCAACGCGCACAGGATGGACCAAATCACCGGACTTGATCCCCAGTTCCCCCACAAGATCACGAAAGATCTTTTCCGTAGCAGCATGATCAAAAACAGCTGCGCCTGAAAGGCGATCCGCAAGAACTTGAAATTCTTTTGAAAAATTAATTTTATTCAGCTCTGCCTTCATCTCATCAGAAAGAGAAAAGTCATTTACAAACAAAAATCCCGCACGATCAATAAAATCACGAAGTGTGGACATGCGACTCTTAAAAAGTCCCACAACGGTCTCAAGCCACGTGCGATCAAAAACATCGCCCAATAAACCTTCTTCTTTCAAAATGGGCAATAAAGAATCTGTTAACACTTTTGTCTCGGCAGCCTTAATATACTGCGCGTTGATCCACTTGAGTTTCTCCATATCAAACTGCGCAGCGGTCTTATTGACCTTCTTGATCGAGAACTTCTCGACAGCGCTCTTCATCGTGATCACTTCCTGCGTCCCGCTAGGAGCCCATCCCAAAAGCATCAAATAATTAACAAGCGCATCCGGCAAGAACCCCTCACCCCTGTAATCAGTGACCGCAACAGCGCCAAAGCGCTTGGATAAACGGGCACCATCAGCACCCATAATCAGCGGTAAATGTGCAAATTTGGGCACCTTAAAACCCATGGCCTCATAAATCAAAATCTGTTTGGGGGTATTCGAAATATGATCCTCACCGCGGATCACATGCGTGATCTCCATCAAGGCATCATCGACCACACAACTAAAACTATACGCAGGAGACCCATCGGACTTCATCAAAACCTGATCCTTGATCTCATCCGTATTAAATACAATGAACCCCCGGATCTGATCATCAAATTTGATATCACGTGCCTTTTCAACCTTCAAAAGAATGGCTGTCCCCTCCCGGTAGGCCTTACCGTCAGCAACAAGTTTCTCAGCATGTTCTTTATAAATAGAAAAACGATCACTCTGTTTATAAAACTCATCCCAGACAAGGCCCAGCCATGTCATGCTATCAAGGATCTCCTTCTCATATTCTGGCTTTGAACGTTCGAGATCAGTATCTTCGATGCGCAGGACAAACTTCCCCCCTTGAGAGCGGGCATACATCCAATTAAACAACGCGGTTCGGGCGCCTCCGATATGTAGATATCCGGTAGGAGAAGGCGCAAATCTAACTTTGACCATTCGGCCTCGTTCTCTCTTCTGCGATCTTTTGACCAGTCGTCACATAATTAACGACTTTCTCAAGGCGTGCGCGACAACCTTCGTCCATCGTAATAAACTCGATCCCCGTATCAAAAAAAGGCTTCTTTGTCGACTCTGAACTCTTATGTTGAACAACCCACATCACCTTGCCATGGCAGGAAACGGGTGTCTCTCCATCGATCAAATCCAGTTCGATCATGATCGCCTCAAATAATTCCAGCTCATCGGGAATACACACTCCAACGCCCCCAATACTAATATCTTCCGTATGGGTTAAAATGGGCGCTACACCTTTACCTTGCTGAAGAATCCTGATCAAACAAGGGAAATTTGCCCGGGGAAATCGACGGCGATCCATTCCTTTCCACAACATACACAACTCCTTTTCTTTCTGTTTCACAGCCTTATCTTAATCTATATTTTCTTGTCGCTATCTTCCCCATCACAACAATCAGGCATTAGTCTTATGAGATGACCTGACCAGATGCGCAATCGCACGCTCAATGCGTTTACGCGCATCATCTTTCATGTCAACAAATTCAATCCCTATGTCATAAAAAGACGGCTTTTCTTTCTCAATGGCCTTACGACGAACAGACCACACGACCTTGCCCGCACAGGAAATAGGCACCTCTCCATCTAAAAGATCAATCTCGACGTCTACAGATGAAAAAAGATCCATGGCCTTTCTCAGGATCACACACATCCCGCCAGATGCAATATTTTCAGTATGTGTCAATACCGGGCCTTCCCCTTTCCCGGAATGGATGACCTTGACCATGCTAGGAAATTCTGCCCTTGGAAACCGTCGCCTATTTAAGCCTTCCCATCCCATAAGCTCTCCTTTCAACAATGTGTTCATCACCACAGAAATATTATTTCACAAAAAGACGACGCGCACCACTAAAGCTTTTGAACTCTTTCAATACCCCTGGCCTTGCCTGTTGTCTCATCAATATCAATAATAACCCCGCACAAGGTCGCCACCCCAGCCGCAACCTCAAACTTGTTAGGAAGGCCTGTCAAATAACGCTCAACGATCCTCTCCTTCATCTGCCCAATGACCGAATCATAGGGACCCGTCATCCCAACATCTGTAATATACGCTGTCCCCTGTGGCAAAATCTTTTCGTCTGCAGTCTGAATATGCGTATGCGTCCCAAGAACCGCAGACACACGCCCATCAGCATACCAGCCCATAGCGACCTTCTCACTCGTCGCCTCGGCATGTATATCCACAATAATGTTAGGGGTTAACTGACGCAACTCTTTAAAAAGCCTGTCCAGCGCCAGAAATGGGCAATCCGTCGGATATTTAATAAAGGTCCGCCCGAGAAGAACCATCACGCCAACCCTGATTCCAGATTTGATCTCGATCACACACGAACCATGACCCGGTGCTTGAGGGGAAAAATTAGCGGGACGAAGGATCCGCGTTTCCTCATTCAAATAAGGATAAACCTCGCGCTTATCCCATACATGATCACCGAGGGTAATCACATCACAACCCTGGCCGAAAAGCTCTTTGGCGATTCTCTCCGTAATACCAGAACCGCCCGCTGCGTTCTCAGCGTTGGCGACCACAACATCGACCTCCCCCGATGCCTTCATAGCCGGAATGTGCTTTTCAAAGACATCCCGCCCGGAAGAGCCGACAATATCGCCAATGAAGAATACTTTCATCTTTAAATCACAGGATGCTGGTCACAAGGCACAAGATCCATTCCTGTGCCCTGCGACCTATACCCTGTGCCTTATTTTGCGTACTCCATCGCCCGTGTCTCGCGAACCACAAGAACCTTGATCTGCCCAGGATATTCCATTTCAGCCTCAATCTTCTTTCGAATATCACGCGCCAGAACAACCGATTCATCATCATTTAATTTGGAAGGGTCGACTAAAATACGAATCTCGCGTCCTGCCTGAAGAGCATAAACTTTATCAATCCCCTTAAATGATGTCGCGATCTTTTCCAGATTTTCAAGACGCTTAATATAAGTTTCCAGCGATTCAGCGCGTGCTCCCGGACGAGAGGCACTCACTGTGTCCGAAATGCACACCAGCGTCCCATAGAGGGAGCCTACCTCAACCTCGCTGTGATGCGATTCCACGGCGTTGGCGATCACTTCGCTCTCTCCGAACTTACGGGCAAGCCTTCCGCCCACAACCGCGTGCGTGCCTTCTTCAATTTCATCAGATACCACCTTGCCGATATCATGAAGAAGCCCTGAACGCTTGGCAATGGCAGGATCAAGCCCTAACTGATGAGCAATAAGTCCCGAAAGCCTTGCCACCTCTTTGGTATGCTGTAGCGCATTCTGACCAAAGCTCGTACGATACTTAAGCCGCCCAATCAGCTTCACAAGCTCAGGATGCATATTGTGTATCCCCAGCTCAAAAACCGCGTTCTCACCCTCCTGCTTGATCTTAGCCTCGAGCTCCTTCTTGGCTTTCTCAACCACTTCCTCAATGCGCCCGGGATGAATACGCCCGTCAGCAATAAGGGCTTCCAAAGAAATACGCGCCACCTCACGACGCACCATATCAAAACCTGAGATCGTGACGGCCTCAGGTGTATCATCGATAATAATATCAACACCTGTCGCCTGCTCAAGAGCGCGAATATTACGACCTTCGCGTCCGATAATACGACCCTTCATTTCATCCGACGGAAGCTGCACAACACTGATCGTTGTCTCCGCCGCATGATCGGAAGCACAGCGCTGAATAGCAACCGAAAGAAGTTCTCTCGCCTTTTTATCAGACGTTTCCTTGATCTCCTCTTCCATGGATCGGATGCGAGTGGCCTTTTCATGAACCAACTCCTCATCAATACGCGATAGAAGAATGTTTTTGGCCTCTTCCCGGCTCAGATTGGAAATGCGATGTAACACGTCTTTTTCCTGCTGGATCAACTTGGTCAGCTCGTCATTCTTTTGAATAACATCCGCTTCTTTCTGCCTCAACACATCTATGCGAGTCGTAAGATCTTTTTCCTTCTTATCAAGCAGATCAAGCCGCTTCTCAACGCTTTCCTCTTTTTGTAAAATACGTTTCTCCGCTACTGACAACTCTTCACGGCGGGTTTTCGTATCCTGTTCAAAGTCATGCCGAAGTTTTAAAAGCGTGTCTTTCGCCTGAAGCTCTGCCTCTTTCTTGATCGTATCTGCTTCACGGCGAGCCATATCCTTGATGCTCTCCGCTTCCTTCTCGGTCATCTGAAGCTGCTTACCCTTAAGAACGCGACTTAAAAAATAACCACCAGCAAATGCGCCTCCGCCGATGACGAAAAAAAGAACAACTGTCAAAACTTCCATTTTCAACTCCTTATAAGAAACACAGTTATAAATAAAGTCGGCCGTTAGTCCGTGTTTACAAGCGGCCCCAAACTACATACTCAAAGCGGGATCAATGTGTAAGAACCTGTGTCACCGGCCGATCGTGAAATTCGAGGCCCGGGAGGGCATCCACGATCTGCATATCGTAGGCAAGACCAATCGTCGGTGTTGTCACAGGAAGTTCCGAAAGGAAACGATCATAAAACCCGGCACCGCGCCCAAGACGATTATTCTTACGGTCAAAGGCAATACCCGGAACCACCACCAGATCGATCTCATCAAGGGCGATCGCCCTTTCCATCGACACGGCAGGCTCGGGAATATCAAAGGCGCCTGGTTTCAATTCATTCATAGATCTGATCATCATCGGAATAATATGTTTTGTCTCTTCCTGTACAACTGGTAATACGACTCTCTTTTTAAGTTCTAATGATCTTTCCATCATGGCAAATGTATTGACCTCGCCCTTGATGGATGCGTAGAACAGAATGGTCTTGGCCTTCTCGAAAACCGGTAACGCAAAGAACTTCTCCAAAATGACCCGGTCTTTCCTTAAAGCGTCTTCCTCCTTTTGGGTTTGTATAAGATCAAGGATCCGTTTCCGGAACTCTTGTTTAGTTAGAATATTCACTTTTTCCT
>JADGCU010000023.1:0-7431 GCA_015228785.1 Candidatus Omnitrophota bacterium | reverse complement strand
TCAGGCTTTCCAAGCGCTCTCTGATCTTTTTCTCATACCCCATTTCAGTCGGTTCGTAATAGATCGCCTTAAATGGCATATACTCTTGAGGCACATAGTGATTGGGATAGTCGTGGGCATACTTATAACCCTGACCATGATCAAGCTTGGCGGCCCCAGGATACGAGGCATCCCTCAAATGTTTGGGAACATTTCCTGCCTTTTTGGTCTTCACATCTTCTAGCGCCTTATCGATCGCGAGATAGCAAGCATTAGACTTAGGAGCACAGGCCACATAAGTGACCGCCTGCGCTAGCGGAATACGCGCCTCTGGAAGACCGACAAACTCCGCAACCTGCATAGCCGCATTCGCGACCAAAAGCGCATTGGGATCCGCATTCCCCACGTCCTCTGCCGCACAGATCACGACCCGCCTTGCGATAAACCGCGGATCCTCTCCCGCATAGATCATCTTGGCCATCCAATACAGCGCGGCATCCGGATCAGACCCTCGCATAGACTTAATAAAAGCTGAGGCTGTGTCGTAATGCACATCGCCATCACCATCATACTGAACCTGTTTTTTTTGAATAGACTCCTGGGCTGTTCCCAGATCAAAAACGATCTCTCCCTCTTTATTCTTGGGCGTTGTCAAAACACCGACCTCGAGCGCATTTAACGCCCGACGGGCATCGCCATCAGAGATGTCCGCAAGAAACTCCAGCGCCTTCTTGTCTGCCTTGACCGGAAAAATACCAAGCCCGCGCTCTTTATCTTTAAGCGCGCGCTTGAGCAGCGTCAGAATATTTTCTTTGGATAATGGTTGAAGTTCAAATACAAGTGACCGCGACAAAAGAGGCGCAACTAACGAAAAAAATGGATTCATGGTCGTGGCGCCAATGAGAACAATATTACCGTTCTCCACATCTGGCATAAGAACATCCTGCTGAGCCTTGTTAAACCGATGGATCTCGTCAATAAAAAGGATCGTCTTCTGATCAAAATTGACCAAGCGGTGCTTGGCCGCAAGGATGATCTTACGCATCTCCTCGACGTTGGACATAACCGCATTGATGCTCTCAAAATAAGCTTTGGACCGTTCGCTGATACAAAGGGCCAGTGTCGTCTTACCTGTCCCCGGAGGGCCATACAGGACAAGCGAACTGATGCGGTCAGCTTCGATGGCCCGCGTCAAAAGTTTCCCCTCCCCCAGGATGTGCTCCTGGCCAACGTACTCGGAGAGAACCTTGGGCCGCATTCTCACAGCAAGTGGTGCGTGGTGGGATGTCTTCTTATCAAACAATTCAGCCATGATGCTCTTCTTTCAAAAGTCATTCCTCTCGTAACGAAGAAGACTTGAGTTCCTTACGAAATGCTTCATCAACTTTGCAACCCAAAGACTCAGCTTTATGTACATCGTCCCAGCTTTTATCATAAGCTCTCTTTTTCAAATAAATAACAGCACGATCAGCATACGCATACCCATCTTCAGGATCCAATGCGATAGCCACATTAAGATCTGCCAAGGCTCCAGGAATATCTCCTTTTTTAGTCAGGGCAACACCCCGCTTTTTATGACTCTCGGCGTAATCCGGGCGGATCTCAAGCGCTTCGGTATAATCACTGATCGCCTGATCAACATCCCCTTTTTGAAAATAGACCCGCCCCCTATTATGAAAAGCGCCAGAAAAACGCGGATTAAGCTCGAGCGCCTTATTAAAATCACCCAAAGCTCTCATAAAATCGTCTTGACGATAATAAGCACAACCCCGATTGTTATACGCTTGTGGACTATTGGGATTGAGTTTGATCGCTTTGGTGTAATCTCCGATCGCTGCATCAAAGTCTTCTTTCGCCGCATACGCTGCTCCACGTCCATCATAGGCCTCAGCATAATGTTTATCGATCCCTATCGCCTTGTTGAAATCCGCAATAGCCTTTTCGTAATCACCCTGTATTGTATAGGCGCGTCCCCTGGCATTGCGATAATCAGGCTGATCTGCCCCCGCCTCGATAGCCTTACTAAATGATGCGATCGCCTGATCGTAACGACTGTTCTGCATGTGAACAAGCCCTAAGCGATAGGCCCCTTCACCAGAACGGGAAGCGCTCATCACAGGTGAAGACAAGAAACTCAAAACAAGAATTCCTGCGTAAACCATCTTTATCATAGATCTGCTACAAACCATGGATCCCGCCTCCTTATCCCGCCTCGTTGAGACGAAATTCGTTCGAACAGAAAGTTATGTCGACGTAGTCTCGATAACTTGCGTACTCGTTAAAATAAAGAAGCCCCGCGCCCCGAAAGTACGGGCTCACGAGGCTTTAAATAATTCCCGCTTATGCCGTTGAGAAGAGGCACCTTGAACCTGATAAACAGGTGGAAACAAGCGAATGGCTTATAGGCCGATCCGACAACAGTCTCCAAGGTTTTGAATGTTGGTTCAAATTAGCCAGATCCCTGACGAACACAGCAGGAAGAGTCTGCGAAAACCTTCCTGATCGCTAGACGCTAAGGCGTCCTCCGTCTTTGCGGCTAGCCGTTTATTTACCTTCTTTTCACTCCAAACTTTCCGATCAGCTTCCCGGCGATATCTTCGTGAAGTGCATTGACCTCATCATCGGTCAGCGTCCGGTCCTTAGCCTGATAGGTGAAAGATAAAACATATCCCTTCAATCCTGCCTCTATCTTATCACCGGTATACAACTCAACGAACTCTATTTTACGAAGAAGCCCCTTGCCGTTTTCCTGAGCAAGCATCTTCATGGCTTCATACGGGGTGTCTTTAACGGCCAGGCTTAGATCGCGCACCATAGCCGGAAACTCATCGAGCAGCATAAACTTATCCTGAGGCAAAACAGCATCGCGAATATCTTCTAAATCTATCTCTGCAAAATACACAGCTGTCTTTTTGACATCCCAGGCCGTCACCACATCATCCGAAACCTTGCCCATGCGACCAATCGCCTTCCCATTCAAAATGACCTCAGCACACTGTCCCAACTCAAAACGAACATCGTCAACGGCCACAAAAGACAATCCCTTCACACGAAGAGTTGTAGCAAGCGCCTCGATCGCGCCTTTCACATCATACAGATCCACGCCCGCCTTCTTCATCAGACGCCAATCCATGTTGCGTTTCCCTGTCATCAAAATGCCCAAGGTCCAGCGTTCTCCGCCAGGAAGATATCTCTTGGCAACCTCAAAGAGCGTGAGGTCCTTTTGCCCCCGATGGATATTGCATGCCATAACCGTAAGAAAATTTGGCAACATGGTCGGTCGCATCAATTCCTGCTCAGCAGACATGGGATTCTGTAAAACGATCGGCTTCACGCCCTCATATTTAGATTTCTCAAGCGCCGGACGGCTCACCAGGGCATACGTCATAATCTGATGTAATCCTTGGGCCACAAGATTGTCCTGAACTCGATCAAAGAATCTCTCCCGATCGAGATCCACAGAAATATTGATCGCTTTAACATTCGGAAGCGACATCGGAAGATTGTCATAACCGATCACACGCGCCACTTCCTCAATAATGTCCTGCTTGATCTTAAGATCCCCGCGATTATGCGGTGGAATAACCGTAAGATTGTTATGGCTGGTCGCCACAACACACCCCAGACGTTTTAAAATCTTTTCACATTTGGACAAATCCAGCGGCGCACCCAACAGGCTCTGAATATCACTGACTGAAACACTAATATCATGTCGTGTTGTCTCAAGCGTTTTCGCGATCACATCCCGACGGGAAACAACCTTACCTCCCGCAATTTTAAGAATCAAATCTGTCGCGCGATTGGACCCGGTCTCTGTCGTCTTCCAAGCCACACCACGCTCAAAACGATAAGCTGAATCGCTCGTCAGTCCCAGCTTCCTGCTGCCCCGACGAATAACACCCAGATCAAAATGAGCCGCCTCTAAGAGAATGCGTTTGGTCGATGATGTAACACTCGTATCCCGACCGCCCATGATCCCTGCGATGGCCACGGGCTTGACCGCATCGGCAATAACCAAAATTGTCGAATCAAGCACGCGCTCAACGTCATCCAGGGTCACGATCTTCTCGCCCTTTTTGGCCCTGCGAACAATGATCTTGCCCCCCTCCAATTTATCAAAATCAAAAGCATGGAGCGGTTGGCCGAATTCAAACATCGTAAAGTTAGTGATATCAACAATATTGCTGATGCCGTTGGCGCCCATAGAACTGAGCAGCTTCAGCGTTTCGACAGGCGTCCCCTTGACAGAAATACCGTCGATCAAGGTGCCAATATAGCGGCCGCATCCGGTAGGATCCTCGATCGTAACATCGAGCTCTCCTTCATCATCATATTCCTGGATCTCAGGCAAACGCATATCCTTATCCAGGATCGCCGCAACTTCGCGCGTAAGCCCAATAATGTTCAAACAGTCCGGACGATTGGGCGTGACCTCGATCTCAAAGACCGTGTCCTCCCCAACCTTTTCAATGTGCTCAACCTCAAGGCCGGCCATCGTAAGCTTGTACGCCAGCTCATCGGGCGTGAGAGAACAATCAATATACTGAGTTAACCAATTTAGACTTAATTTCATATCAGAATTGTTTCAAAAATCTCATATCGTTTTCCGCAAATGTACGGATGTCGCCAATCCCATGCTTGAGCATCGCGATGCGCTCAACCCCCAGACCAAAAGCCAATCCTGTATATTCTCCCGGTGGATAGCCCGCATGTTCAAACACCTTCGGATGCACCATGCCACAGCCCAGAATCTCGAGCCACTTACCGGCGCGCCCTTTAAAGATGTTCGACTGAATATCAACCTCGGCGGATGGCTCAGTAAACGGAAAATAATGTGGTCGAAAGCGCATCTTCACATCATCACCGAAAAATTTCTTACAAAATGCTGTGAGAAGCCCTTTAAGATCCGCAAAGGTGACATTCTTATCAACGAGAAGCCCTTCGATCTGATGGAACATGAAGGAATGGCTGGCATCCACCGCATCCGGCCGGTACACCTTTCCCGGAATGATGACCGCCATAGGCGGCTTGTGCTTTTGCATAACACGCATCTGACCAGGAGAGGTGTGACTGCGAAGAAGCAAATAACGGCCTTTAGCCGTTGGGTCTTCCTGATCTAAATAGAAGGTATCAAACGAATCTCTCGAAGGATGATCGAGAGGAATATTTAAGGCTGTAAAATTATTAAATTCGCTCTCGATCTCAGGCCCGCGCTGGATCACAAATCCCATGCGCTCAAATACATCGCAGATCTCTTCGAGGGTCTGATTGATAAGATGCTTCGTTCCCGCATCATTGGCAACGCCGGGGATCGTGACGTCTATAGCCGCCCCGCGCTTTTTAGATGTCGAGAGCGTTTTCTTCCGCTCCTCGATCAGGTTCTCCGCCAGAACCTTCAGTTCATTGGCGCCCTTGCCGATCAATTTCTTCTCTTCTGGCGAGGCCGATGCAAGTCCAGCATACAGCTCCTGCAGCAGGCCTTTCTTTCCCAAATACTTAAGACGCATGGCCTCAAGCACCTCTAAGGTCGCCGCCTGGGCTACGTCCATGGAAACATCAGCTTTTAATTTTTCGATATCTAAAGACATAAGAATTTTTCCCGACTCAAGATGGGGTATTATACATAAACGGGAAGGAAAGTAAAAAGGAGATTTTTAATGAATAGGAACTCATTGTCCCGCTAATTTCAAGAACTCTCTCGCTCGTTTACCAGCTAGCTTGCATCCCGGAATGGATTCTAAATGTGTCATCACTCGAATTTGGTCTGGCACCAATCGCATACGCAAAGTCCGTTGTAAAATAGATGGCATCGGTCAGGCGCGCACGTAAGCCCACGCCCGCACCACTCAAAGAATCCGAAGCTTTCTGCCCGCTGGCTGGGTCCTTAAATCGGCCATATCCCCCATCCCAAAAGAACGCGATATCAAGCGCGTCACGCATACGACTTTTTGACCATGGCATATTCCACGTATCAGGAAGAAAAAAGAAAGGCACGAGATATTCTGCGTTCACAAGAACGCCCTCATCCGCAAAATAATCACCTTCCGGATACCCGCGCACTGTATCGGCACCACCGAGGGCCATCTGCTCAGAAGAAGGTTGTTTATCAGGCGAAACATGTGCCTTGCCCTTCAAAGACAATTTTGTCTTCAGCGGCATCTTCTGCATGCGAGTTACAGTAAGATCAGATACAAAAAAGTCCGGCGTCACCCCGCCTCTCTGAGATGATGCGTTATACAACACGGCTCCCATCGTTTCCATTCCGAGTGAGAACTGATTCTCGATCACAGTCCCGCCCCACGCATCCTTAACGGTCATCGTTGGACCAAAGCGAAGAACCCTTAACCTCTCCCGACTGTTTGTCCCCGAAAGAAACATCGTACGGCTTTCCTTGAGATCCAATCCTGTCTTCCAATCAAGCGCGACAGCTTCGTCCGTCAGCAACCGAGTCTCAAGCTTGCCCCAATAACCCATGGTCGTACTGCTCACTCCATAGGGCTTATATTGTTTTTTGGGTGCCGACTTGGCAAAACTAACGCCTGTCTTCCAAACAGAATTGATCTTGGCAATAGGAAGAGAATGCTCGACAAAGGCTGAACCAAAACTCTTTCCCCCCATGCCTCCGACCCGCAAGGTATCATCCTGTCCTAAAAGATTATCCCGCCGCAACCCCACTCCCAGCCGATTTTGTCCAACAGGTTTCGATCCCTGATTATCCTCAAAGACACTCCCATGCGTAAGCCCCTTTTCCTCGACTTTAAAAACAATATCCGTTGTTCCCGGCGCGCTCCCACGACGAACAATCGCACGAACAAGCCTGTCAGGATTAGCGTTCATTTTTACTATTGATTTCTGCAATTGCTGATACGTGAAAAAATCGCCTTCGTGAATATCACAATAACGCCCAAGAAGAGCTGATGAATAATGTTCATTTCCTTCAAAAATAATCTGTCCAATGCGGCCCTCGACCACATTAATAATAAAGACCCCGTCTTTAACTTCCTGTGGTGGAATATAAGCCTGACTACTCAAATAACCGCGCTTGCGATATTCTGCGGTGATCTTATCCGCCAAATCCTGCATAGAGCGCATCGTCTGCTGACGTCCTTCAAAAGGACCCACAACGGGTGCCAGCGTTGCCTCTGTAAAAAGAAGATTTTCTTGCACGTGCACTTTCTTAACAAAGAACGAAACGCCTTTCTCCGGAGATTCCGTCCCCATCGCTTCCTCAGATAATAACCGTGCCGCCTTCTCCATATCATCCAGGGCCTGTTGAACAGCCGCAACTGTTTCCGGCCCAAGAACAGACGCCTCAACCCTAGGCTCAACAGAAGGGTCAGCCGCCCACACCGGCTGAATCGCGCAAACAAGGAAGGCGCTCACTCCCCATGCTATGATTGTCTGTTTATAAATATCCATACTCGTTACTCTACCGTAATCCTCATCGCCGCA